>USDI01000344.1 GCA_900553305.1 uncultured Lachnospiraceae bacterium | reverse complement strand
AAGTTCTCCGGTCTCTCCATCCGGAAGGATGTTGTTTTCTTTATCTACCACATAAACCTGAACATTACCGTTCGGAGCACCGATCGTAATATTTTTGCTGTCGGTGATCACCTTCATCGTACAGCTGATCGTTGTCTCGGTAGGACCGTAACCATTCATAATATAAGCATCCGGATTAACGGAACGGATCTTATCATAAAGCGCCGGAGGGAAGGCTTCTGCTCCCACGTCGTAAACCTTGATCTGGGAAGCTGCTTCTTTCAACTGCGGCAGATCAATCATGTTGGACAGGTAGGTCGGAGTGGTCGTCATGATATCAACATGATTCTTTACGATCAAGTCTCCAAGGATCATCGGGTTCTGGATCTCTTCATCCGTTGCAATTACTGCAGTAAGACCGTTGGTGAGCGGAATGAACTCTTCAAGTACGGATACGTCGAAGGTCATCGCTGCCATGGAAAGAGAGACACTTCCCCGGCTTACATAGCCATAGGTTTCTGCATTCTTCGGATCGGGATTGACAAAGTTAGCAAGATTTAAGTGCTCAATCATTACTCCCTTTGGCTTTCCGGTGGAACCGGAGGTATAGATACAATAGCACAGATCATGTTCTTTGATCTCCACATCCGGATTTTCTGTATCCGGGTGCTGCAGCAGTTCTTCCAGTAGAAGTACCTTGCAGGGGAGCTTATCAAACAGCTCCTTACGATCTCCTGCGATCTCCCTGGTTGTGATGAGTAACGGCACTCCTGCATCCTCAAAGATAAACTGGATTCTGTCGTCCGGGTAATCCGGAGAAGCTACCGCAAAAGCGCTTCCTGACTTCAAAATACCCTGTCGTACTGCATAAAAATCACAACAGCGTTCCAGTACAACACCCACGATAATCTCCCGACCGGCCCCCTTTCCGATGAGAGAATGGGCAATTTTGTTTGCTCTTTCATTCAGTTCGGCATACGTGAAGCTTTCCTTACCGGAAGCAACCGCACACTTTTCCGGATGGAGACGCACCTGTTCTTCAAACAGCTTCGTCACCGGCTGAAATGTAAAATCAAACCCGGATTTTTCATTAATGTCTGACATTTCTTTCCCCTCCTAAAATGAGATTATTGTATTATTCATATCAATGGCACGAATATAGTCCATAGATTTTGAAATCTTTTTCACAAGCTCGATTCCATGAATATCAAATTCTTCACTGTCACAGCTGTACTCCAACGGGTTGAAGTTCACTCCGTTATCACGGATTCTAAGCCGGCATAAATCATCCTCGATACAGAAATTGATATCGATCCAGTTCGAGGTTTTGCCGCCGAATCTGATGATATTCACGGTCATCTCTTCCGCACATACGGCTGCAAGATTGGCTTTATTTCCGGATACTCCCTTTTCCCTGCAGAACTCCATGATTCTGGTATGTACAACCGAAGCTTCTTCCATGGCACTCTTAATTGAAAAGTCCAGATTGATTCCCGGATTATTATCCGGAACAATATAAAAGGTGGAATGCGGATGCTTGATTTTCCGGAAAATCCACGCTGCAATCACCGTAATCAGCTCTGTCGCTACAAACCCTACCGCAATTCCATCTATACCGATTCCGTCAATCTGCTTCCAGATCAGAATTCCGGCAAAGGTTGCCGGCAGAACCACAACTGCATTCTCAAGGAAGGTAACAAAGCTGGCAATCGCGGTTTCTTCAATGGATTCATAATAGCTTACAATGAATTTATTCCAAAGATATGGGATCACGCACACAGCAAAAATACGAAGTGCATTCACCATCTGTCTTCCAAGTTCTCCACCACCGCTTCCAAACAGAATGGTAATCTGCTCGGCAAACACCATAATCACTATAAATATGACTGCAAGCATGATGTAACTGTATTTCAGCATTTTATTGCACAGAACACGGATTCCCACGTAGTCCTTTTCTCCAAAAAGGATTCCGGCCACGTTCGGAATAACACCAATGATTCCCCCAGTCAGCATTTCAACAATCAGAAGGAC
>USDI01000343.1 GCA_900553305.1 uncultured Lachnospiraceae bacterium | reverse complement strand
CCCACAGCATTATCTATCGTATGCCCTATAACCAACAAACTCAAAAAGGATACCCATACTTGTCAATGCACCCGCCACAAAATCATCTATCGGATTACGAAAAATCAGCGATAATATTTCAAACTGATGATTGAAAATAACAAGTAAAAAGCAAATTCCGCCTATAATAAAATACCTATTTAATTTCTTTCTTTTAACTTCCTTTTCAATGTTGCTGTATTCTGCAACTTTCAATACAGTTTCTTTCTGTTCTTCATTCATTTTCTCGCTTTTCCTTTCTCCATCTAATAACTCTCGCAAATCAATTTCATAGTAATCTGCCATCTGAATAAGTGTATCTAAGTCAGGCATATTATTACCAGTTTCCCATCTTGATACAGACCTTCGTGATACATTAAACCGTTCTGCAAGTTGTTCTTGCGTAAGTCCCCTTTCTTTACGGAGTTCCTTTAGAAATTCTCCGATTTTAATCTGATTCATCAGTCTTTGACCTCCTTTCAAGACCATCTTACATATAGAACCAAAAAATAACAGGACACAAAGCGAGCAATGCCCTATTTTTTCAAATGAGACACCTTTGTCTCATCTCACTTTCTATCACTAAACTTCAAATTTTCATGTATGGGAATAAAGGGAGCTGCCATTGCCACACTTATTTCGCAGTTGTTTAACCTGGTATTTATTGTTACCGGATTTGTCTTATGTATCAGAAAAGAGGGAGACAAACCGGTATTATCTCTGCATTTTAGCAAAATCACAATCAGGGATTATCTGATCATGATTATGCCGATTCTGATCAGTGAATTTTTATGGAGTCTCGGGCAAAATGTAGAGTCTGCTGTTTATGGGCATCTTGGCACATCAAACCTTGCAGCCTATACACTTACTGCTCCGATCCAAGGACTTATCGTAGGAGCACTTAGCGGATTGTCTGCAGCTGCCGGTGTGATGGTCGGCAAGAGACTTGGAAGGAAAGAATATGATGAGGCTTACGCAGAGTCGAAGAAGATTATGTGTGCAGGCTTATTTGGTGCAGTAACGGTATCGGCTTTGCTCATTCTTTTGGCCGGAGTATATACCGGATTCTATCGTGTTGATGACAGCGTAAAAGAGCTCGGAAAGACACTGCTTATCGTATTTGCCTTGTATGCTCCGGTCAAGGTGGAAAATATGATACTTGGCGGAGGCATTATCAGAAGTGGCGGCAACACCAAAATCATTATGATTATTGATATAATCGGCACATGGTGTATCGGAATTCCACTGTGTCTGCTTGCAGCATATGTATTTAAGTGGGGAATTGTCGGTGTGTATACCCTGCTTACCACAGAGGAATTATTCCGACTTGCTGTATCGCTCCTTATCTTTAAAAGGCGTAAATGGATCATTAGTTTATGCTGATTTACGCCTTGCAGGATTCTTGCTGCAGTTTGTCAATTACAGGTGACATTGAAAGAGCCAGCCCATTCAAGGTGCTGGCTCTTCCCCATTTGTGATCCGTATAAAAATTCCAGTTCACTAGAATTTTGTATTTTTCATATACTGCTTCAACTGGTCGTAAAAAATTTCTCTTGTTCCAGCCATAATTACAACAATAACTTTGTCCTCAACATATTCTACCGTATAGGCCAGTTCATAATTGGTTTTATTGTAATAAATATCATATCCATATACTCCGGCCAGATCTCCTGTCTTTAATTCACCCGCCAAATGATCTTCGCAAATCTTATCGATTGCTTCCTGATACAGGGCTTTAAGCTTTTTGTCTTTTAGTTTCTTAAGAAACTTTGCTGCAGGAGGAAGAAATTTTACCTCCGTCATTCCTTCTCCTCCGTTCCAAAAATGTCTTCATAGGTAGCATACTCAGTCTGCGACTCAGCAACCAGTTGTGCTTCCGTAAGCATCTTTTCTACGGCAGGGCGCACTTCCTTCTGTGCCGCTTTGAATCGAGTAAGCAATTCTTCACCACTATACCCCTGCGCTATAAGATCTGATAAAATCTGTTCTGCA
>USDI01000342.1 GCA_900553305.1 uncultured Lachnospiraceae bacterium | reverse complement strand
ATCCTCGTGGATATTGACACAGAAAAGAGTGCGTTTGTTTCCTTTTTGCGTGAGAACCGTGTCTACCGGATCGTTCTTCGACTCCAGAAGAATCTCGCCGCAGTACTTTCTGTAAAAGGCAAAAGGATAAAATATGGTCTGCTTCCAGGAAGTATCTTTTTCCACGATAATGGGAGCAATGACATTAACCATCTGGGCAATATTCGCAATCTTGATGGAGTCACAGTGGCGAATCATCAGATTCAGAAAGGTGGCAACCCATAAAGCATCCTTCCAGGTGTAGCACTGCTGTAAACCATATTTTGAACCGGAGCTTACACTTTCGCTATTCCAGATGTTCCATTCGTCTAAAGCAATACCGATGTTATTCCGGCGAGGTGGTATCCTGTACCATCTGTCTATCTGGGCAGGACTTTCGTTGTATCGGGAAAGCAATGTCTCAATCCGGTTTAACCGGTCTTCAAAATCCTTTAAGGTGTCGAAACAGCTGTCATCAAAACCATAATGATGAACGGACAAATAATCGCAGACAGGCGATAAGCTGTCTAACACCTTCTCATTCCATGAATCATCGCTGCCGACGAAAACAAGTTCAATAGTAGGATCCGTCATTTTCATGTACTTTACATATTCCCAGGATTCACGTATATAAACGTTCACATCATCCTGCATTCCCAAATCCGGTACTGCATAGCTTTCATTTCCAATACACCAGTATTTTACGCCGAAAGGTTCTTCATAGCCATGGCTTCTGCGAAGATTGGCATAATAGGTATCCTCGGTGCCATTACAATATTCCACCCATGCAGCAGCTTCTTCCGGAGAGCCGGTAGGCATGTTGATACAGATCATAGGTTCCGCTCCGATGAAACGGCATAATTCAATGAATTCACAGGTACCGAACTGGTAGGTCATAAGACCACCCCAGACGATATTTTTGACCTTTTTCCGCTGCTCCATGGGACCTACATAGTCCTTCCAATGATAGATGCCCATGACTGTGCCGCCGGGAAACCGAAGCACAGTGGGGGATAGCTCTTTGCATAGAACCGCGGCATCCTTTCGGATCCCTTTTTTATCGGTCAATGGATTATTTTCCCAGAATAAACCATTTCCAAGACAGTTTTCGATGTCTTCTATGAAACTTCCAAAAATTCTTTGATCAATATCATGCATCTTTCTTTTACCTGCTTTCTTTATAAACGATTTTTGACAATTTTGATTTGAATAAATAGATTATAGCAATAATTTGTCCGGAAATCTACTGTTTGCTGATGCACGTGTCTTTTTTAGGATTACAAAGAAATGTGATAAATAAAAACAATCGTGTTGATTAGTGCAAAAATTCAAGGAAAATCCATTGATTTTTACATGAATATTTACTATACTATGGTCAGTACCTTTAAGGAGAACTGCTTATGTATAGAAAGATTATGGGTTTCTTAGAAGCGTGGAAAGAAAGTGAACACCGCAAGCCCCTTATTTTACAGGGTGCAAGACAGGTCGGAAAGACCTATTCCATTCTGGAGTTTGGGCGCACCCACTATGAAAATGTGGCATATTTTAACTTTGAAACCAATCCAAAGCTGAATGAAACCTTTGAGGAAAACATCAGCCCCGATTATCTGATACCGATTTTGTCCCATATCGCAGGACAGACCATCGTAAGGGAAAAAACGCTGATAGTCTTTGATGAGGTGCAGCTCTGCGAAAGGGCTTTGACTTCGCTCAAATACTTTTGCGAGGACGCTCCGGATTATCACATCATTGTCGCAGGCAGCCTGCTCGGTGTTGCGGTTAACAGAGCGAAATTCTCTTTTCCCGTAGGAAAGGTCGATATGAAAACGCTATATCCGATGGATATGGAGGAATTTATGCTGGCGCTCGGTGAGGACGATTTAGTAGAGCAGATTAAAAAGTGCTTCCAGACCGATACGCCGTTGCCGTCTGCTTTGCACGATGCCGCAATACAGCTTTACCGTCAGTATCTTGTGGTCGGCGGTATGCCGGA
>USDI01000341.1 GCA_900553305.1 uncultured Lachnospiraceae bacterium | reverse complement strand
GGATCTACAGTCAGCTTGCATTAAAGAAGCGTTACAGGGATCTGTTAAAAATGTTTCATCCGGATAATGTGGCAGGAGATACTGAAATGGTTCTTGTCATCAACCGGATTTATGAAGAGTTAAAGAGAAGCTATGAATTCGGCCGATGGGCATAAGCGGAAGCAAAAGCCGGAAGTCAAAAGAGCAGACCATAAAAAAGTATAAGAAAAGGGCAAGCGAAAATCGCTTGCCCAAGTCATTTGTTTTAATTCAATTAAGTAATTAAGCTCTTTCAACAGCTCCGGACTTCAGACAGTTTGTGCAAACATGCATTCTTTTGGAAGCTCCGTTTACTTTACACTTAACACTTTTGATGTTAGAATTCCAGATTCTGTTAGATCTTCTATGAGAATGGCTGACGTTATTTCCAAAATGTACGCCCTTACCACAAATATCACATTTAGCCATCGTAGCACCTCCTAACAATTTAAATATAACCGCAACAGTTGTATAATAGCAGATATCCTTATAGAATGCAAGTGGAATTTTTACATGTTTTTGAAAATTATGATATTTTTTTGAAAAATTGGTTTCATTTTTTGCAGACAGAGGTTATAATACCTAATATATGTTTAAAAAGAAGGAGGGCTACTTATGAAATCTTCTACAACGAAGTATTCGAATAAAATGACTTCAATTAATACCAGCATGGGAAATATTTCCATTGACAATGAAGCGATTGCACAGTATGCAGGCAGCGTTGCGATGGAATGCTTTGGTGTTGTCGGTATGGCAGGAATTAACATGAGGGACGGTCTTGTGAAGCTTCTTAAGCTTGACAGCATGACCAGAGGAATCAATGTTATGGTTCATAACAATAAGCTGGTAATTAATTTTCATATTATTGTCGCTTATGGTGTAAGTATCCTTGCTGTATCAAATAATCTGATCAGCAATGTTAAATATAAGGTAGAGGAATTTACCGGAATCGAAATTGAGAAAATAAACATCTTTGTCGAAGGTGTAAAAGTGATTGATTAGGAGGAAGCTTTACAGTGAATAGCAATAAGATCAATGCTAAGATGCTTGCAAAGATGTTCTTAGCCGGTGCGAAAAATCTCGAAGTAAAGAAAGAATGGATTAACGAATTAAATGTATTCCCGGTTCCCGATGGTGATACCGGTACGAATATGACGCTGACAATTATGTCCGCAGCGAAGGAAGTGGTAAACCTCCAGGATGAAGACATGATGACAATTTGTAAAGCAATTTCTTCCGGTTCCTTAAGAGGTGCCAGAGGAAACTCCGGCGTCATTCTTTCCCAGTTATTCCGTGGATTTACAAAGACCATCCGCGAATGCGATGAAATTGATATTCCGACACTGGCAACCGCTACCGAGAAGGCAGTCGAATCTGCTTACAAGGCAGTTATGAAGCCGAAGGAAGGAACCATTCTTACCGTAGCGAAAGGAATGGCAGATAAAGCAAGGGAATTAGCCGAAGAAGGCTGTGACGATTTAGAGCTTTATTTCCGTCAGATCATTGAGTACGGAGATGAAGTGTTAGCGAAGACTCCCGATATGCTTCCTGTTTTAAAGCAGGCAGGCGTGGTAGACTCCGGCGGTCAGGGACTTATGCAGGTTATGAAGGGTGCATTTGATGCATTCCTTGGCAAGGAGATTGACTTTACCTTAGAAGCTCCGAAGGATGGCGCTGCCAAGGAGGGGCCTGCTTCTTCCGTAGAACAGGAGATTAAATACGGTTACTGCACCGAGTTTATCATCTTATTAAATAAAACCTTCAATATCAAGAATGAAATTGATCTCAAGGAATATCTGGAATCCATCGGTGATTCCATCGTGGTTGTTGCAGACGGGGATGTGGTTAAGGTACATGTACATACCAATGATCCCGGACTTGCCATCCAGAGAGCATTGAAGTATGGTGCATTATCCAACATGAAGATTGACAACATGCGCTTAGAGCATCAGGAAAAGCTCTTTATTCATGGTCTGACCACCCTCAATGATGTAGTCGGCACCA
>USDI01000340.1 GCA_900553305.1 uncultured Lachnospiraceae bacterium | reverse complement strand
AACATATACTTTTATTTTAGCTACATCTTGGAAGATATGCAAGTATTTTATCTACATATGGGGAAATTTTCCCATATTAAAGGACCGTGTCTTCCACGGTCCTTCCTTACAAACAATATTCTGCTTATTTCGTCTCTTCGTATGCCTGTCGTACTGCCTTGCACAACTGGTCAGCACAGGAGGTCGGCTTGAATCCACAGGTATTTCCGAGCAACTTGCTCTCGATATAGTCTACCGTACATCCATCCACCAGCTTGGAAACGGCTTTCAAATTTCCGTTACAGCCTCCGATAAATTCCACATTGGAAATCACATCTCCATCAATATCAAAGTTGATCTGCATTGCACACACGCCTGACGGCTTATAACTGTATCTCATACTCTCTTACTCCTTTTAAATCATATTCCATACTCTTACAACACGGCAAGAATGATGTTCAGTACCCACAGGACAATGCTGAGCACACAGGCAATGATACCAAGTATCCTGCCTGCTTTCGCCATTTTGGCCTTCGTGGAACCAAGTCCGAGACGACCACGCATTACAGCAAGTACACCACAACAAAGTCCGGCAATCGGAACAATGAGTCCAGTAAGACATCCTAAGATACCAAATATGAGTGATATGGTTGCTGCGGAGGTGTTATTCACCGTCGTAACCGGAACTGCACCTGCATTGGCTGTGCCGCCTTCCATACCGGCTGTTCCCACATTCATCTGATCCGTCGGAATATCCTGCTGCATCAGGGTATAAAGCTGCTCAAGGCTCTGTTTGAACGGCTTCTTCTGCAGACATCCTACGAATCCTGTCAGACCCATTTCACCACCGAGCATTCCCTTTAACCATGCTTCTACATGCAGAACACCATTGATATAGCTCCAGGTCATGAACTTATAGCCCTCCAGCATCGGATCTCCGGCACGGTATACGGGCTGTCCCTTCCATTCTGCCGTGGAAAAGCCATTCTTGCTCAGGTAGTCGTTCATCATAAACTGGACAAAATCCGCCGGTTTGTTAAGTGGTAAATCATTTGTGTATCTTGACATGTTATCCTCCCTCATCTCGTTGCATCGCCTTACTGCAACATTTTTCTCCTAATAAAATAACATAAAAATTTTTATGGTGCAACTGAAACACATACAAGCTTTCCTACATATGATATAGCATAAATAAAACAAATACCCTTGGAGGTAACTTATGAGCGATTTAACAGCAACATCCTGCGGATGCGGAACAAACAACAATAACGGATGTGGATGCAGCATTCTCTGGATTATCCTTCTTCTGTCCTTCTGTGGCAACGGCAACGGATGTGGAACCAGTCTGTTTAATGGCGATTCTGACTGTGGATGCAGTATTCTCTGGATCATCCTCCTTCTGTCCTTCTGCGGATGTGGCAACGGTCTGTGCGGCTCTAACAACAACTCCGGCTGTGGATGCGGATGCTAATTTCTCATTTCTCTTCACCCTTTCTTCAGAAGTAGGCTCTGCGGAGCCTACTTTTCTGCATAAAGAAAGAAGCTTTGCGCATAAAATGAACTATCATGAAGCAAAGGAGTCTGTATGGAGCAAAAGGACACCAGTCAAATTTCAGCTTTCGATACGCTGTTTTCTAATAATCATATCCAGATGCTGAAGGTTCTTCTGCCTTATATGGACAATCAATTTCAAAAATATCTTGCCATTTACATTAAATTTCAGGAGCTGCAGGTTGCCCTTAACTTTGTGAGAAAGCGTCCTTATCCGCTGTGTGGCTGTATGATCCGTCCGGATGATACAGATCCAGCCCAGGTAGTGAAACGTCTTCTTCCCCTATGCACGAAGGAAGAAAAGGAACAGTTAAACCAGATTCTGAAAGTGTTACAGTCCATGTCACAATATCAGGAAATGATGCATACCATGGAGCTGATGAAGGATTTCATGCCGGAGGGAGATGCTTCTTCTCCTTCGAGCATGACGGATATGCTGATGGGAATGCTAACCCCTGAGCAGAAGCAGATGTTCGATCTGTTCTCTGCCATG
>USDI01000339.1 GCA_900553305.1 uncultured Lachnospiraceae bacterium | reverse complement strand
AAGAGGGAAGCTATATACCGGTTACTGAGCCGGGGCTTCAGACATTAAATGGTCTGCAGGCAACGGCATATTGCCGTATCCGATATATCGGAGATGATTTTCAGAGAGCACAGAGACAACGGGATCTGATCACCGCAATGATGGAAAAGAGTAAAACAGCATCCTTTAACGAACTTCGTCTTGCCGCAGAGGCGGTACTTCCGTATATCAGCACATCGCTTGATATTAACGATATTCTTACCATGCTCAGTGTGGTAGGGGACTATAAGGTAACGGTGAGTGACGGGTTCCCTTTTGCCGGAATGAGAAATGGTGGCACAAAGGGCGGTGTCGGTGCTTTTGTTGTACCGGTTGATCTGGAGAAAAATGTTGTGAAGCTTCACGAACTGCTTTATGGTCAGAAGAATTACGAGCCTTCCGAAGAGGTGAAAACATACAGCAAAATCATCAAAGAAGATACGGATGCATATTTGAAATATTAACCTTGACAACAAAACCTTATATAAGTTATAATAGCATTCGGTGGTTCAAACACCGGATAAATAGGGGCATAGTTCAAAGGTAGAACAGCGGTCTCCAAAACCGTCGATGTGGGTTCGATTCCTACTGCCCCTGCTTTAAGGCTCTAGTAATTACTAGAGTTTTTTTGTTGCCATGCATATGAGAAAATGATCCAGTGGATCATTTTTGAGTTATGTAAAAATCTTTGTGTGAACTTTTTATATAACAAAAGGCAGGTAACCGAAGCTATCTGCCTGTTAACCGAATGAAAGTAATTATTTGTCAGGAGAGGAAACCTCTCCGGTGGATTCACGCACTACAAGCTGAGGACGTAACAGGGTCATGCTGCAGGTGACATGCATGAGCAGACTGCACAGAGTAGAATAACTGCACTTGCCAAGATCAAGGCGGTTCTGGCGGATCGTGGTAAGAGGTGGCGTGGTTTTGGCAGAATCGGGCAGATCATCAAAACCGATGACGCTGATATCTTCCGGGATTCGGTATCCTGCCTTGAGGCACTCATGAATTACCTCGTAGGCAATGGGATCGTTGACACAGAGGATAGCAGTAGCACCCAGTTCGAGTAATGCGGGAAGGTCTCTTGCAACACCACTTCCGTAGAAGGAGGTATGTACGATCAGGCGGTCATCAATCGGAAGACCATGTGCTTTCATACTTAAATAAAAGGCCCGTTCCCGGTGCTCGGCAATCATGGAATACAAAGAACCGTTTAAAAAGGCAATTCTTGTATGATGAAGTGCTTTAAGATGTTCGACTGCTGTGTCAATTCCTTCAAAGCTGTCGGCACCTACATAAGCAATATTCGGATTCTTCGGAATATAATTATCAAAAAGGACTGTAGGGAAAGTGGTGGAGATAAGCTGATGCATCCATTCATCCTGTAAGCCGAAGCCGACTAAAAATGCTCCGGAGTAACCATTTTTCAACATATAGGTGTCATATTTCTCTGTAGTCTGGAATTCGGGAGTGATGGAGATAATGTCAATGTCCCAGTTATCACGATAGGCAGCCTGTTTAAATCCAAGAATAATATCATAAGCAAAAGAATTCGGCATGTCATGCTGGGCGTGTTCTACGAAGATACAAAGTTTTTTATTGGATTCCTTGCGCATACGCTTAGTGGTGTAGTGCATTTCCACGGCAGTATCAAGTACCAGCTGGCGAAGTTCTTCACTGATATCGGCAGCACCGTTTAAGCCTTTGGAAACTGTACTTATGGACACACCAAGCTTTTCAGCAATATCACGGATGGTAGCCATAAAAGGCTCCTTTCATTGATTGAAATTTTACATCATAATTATGTTATTAATTGTAACACTGGAATGTTAGAAAGTAAATAAAAAATCGTAAGGGCATGCAGCATTCATAAGCTGTGTATTGCAATAAGCCATGCAGCATTCATAAGCTAGTTACTGTTCACTCGTACCTCGTTCCAGTAACAATTCGCAGGCTCATTAGCAGTTTTGCTTCGCAAAAGGAGCCTGCTCACTCCTGAATCATGTTCTTACGCA
>USDI01000338.1 GCA_900553305.1 uncultured Lachnospiraceae bacterium | reverse complement strand
TAGGGCTCAGTCATAGCTTTTTTGAAATGTGCCAATATAAAACCGGGAAGAGTAAACGATATCTGACAAAGGAATTTACAAATGGCACATATATCAAGGAATGGAAATTAGTTGTACCTGATGAAATCTACAAATTGAAGAATGGAGCATTTCAAGATGATAGAATGGATCTATGTCAATAATATAAAGAATCATCCAATGGCTGTCTGGAAAATGGAACAGAGAAGTTAAACAGGAAAACTGGTAAGAAGAAATTAATCATGTTACTCTTTGGCTTCCGGTTCCTGCTTTCGATTATGCGGTGCCCTGTTCACAAGCCAGATTCCGCAGGCTACCATCACGACGGCAAGGAAATACTGCCATTTCAGTTCTTCGTGAAGCAGCAGGGAAGCGAAAATAATGCCCAACACAGGAATCAGAGCATTGTAAATCGCTATTTTACTGATCGGGTGACAGGCAAGTAATTCATTATAAACGGCAAAACAAACCGCTGAAATCAGAATCAGGACAAGTAATACGATCACCCCTTTCAGGGTCCATGTCCATGCATGGTCTGTTCCGATCAGGAAACCGGTTATCAGAAGAAATACGCCTCCGATTAGCATACTTAGGCCGGTTGCGTGCATTATGTTCATTTTCTTTGAAACCACCCGGGTAATCACACCACCAAGAGCGGCGCAGAATGCATTCAGGAGAATCATTCCGTCACCAAGAAATGTAATATTTGAAAAATAATTTACTCCGGGCTCCACATTAATAGAAATAATTCCCACAATTCCAAGCACACAGCCTGCCAGCTTCGGAAGAGTCAGTTTATCATCTGCAAAAATAAGAACCGACAGGATAATCAGGAAAAAACCGCCCATTGAATCCAAAATCGTGGATCGTGCGCTTGCATTATAGCCAAGGCCGATATAGGCGAACATATAATGAAGTGTCGTATTCACGATGGCAAGGAGCAGGAGCCATGAAATATCCGTTCTTTTCTGTATAGCAAGGTTCATTTTTCTGGACTGGCAGAAAAGCAGTACGAAGAATCCTGCGAAAAAGAAACGTACACCTGCAAATATGATTTTTCCACCCAGATCCGAGGAAGGAATCGAAAACTGTTCATATCCGATTTTGATAAGAGGATATGCCAGTGACCATCCAAATGCACAGAAAAAAGCCAGTATGGATTTATATTTAGGATCTTTAAAGTAGTTGTCCATGATCGTTAACCTGTCTTTCTTTTCAGTTGTCTGCGGATCGGATGAAATCAATCAAACATTGTCTGGCAATCTGGATGCTCATATGCTTCAAAGCACATCAGAATCTGTTCCCGTGTACATTTTTCAACAGCAAGATGATCCGGAATATCTGTTTTCAAAGAAATCATTTCAGCAGAGATCTGTCTTAATTCTTCATAGCGTTCTTTATCATATGGATCTTTTCCGTATTGAAGTCCTGCCTGCGCAATACTTTGGATACGGATGGCAAAATCAAGCCATTTATCATTCATACATTTATCTTCCACACATTTATCATTCATATAGGTATCTCCCTGATTCTGATTTTCTGTTATAGCAATCTTGCAAAAAATATAAACCTTCTGATGGAAATATTAGCCTTCTCGTAGGCAGCACGTCCTGAAATAGGCTAAAATACGCTCTTTCATATCCTTATTTTCCTGAATGTCCAAAAGAAGAGAGTATAACTCCGGGTTTTCCGAACGGGAAATCATGATGCAGTCGGCATTCATTTCATCTGAAAGGCATATAAATAATCCGGATTACAATGAAAGGTCTGGGCAATGTAGCACACAGACTGATAAGAAGGTTCGCGTTCTCCCTTTTCATAGCGGCCATAGGCCATTGCTGAAATATTTAGGCGGCGTGCCGCTTCGGCCTTGGTTATCTTTAAGGCCGCTCGTACCTGTTGTAATCTTTCCGGATAAAAATGCATAATAAATACCTCTTGCCAATAACCATTGGTTATGATGACATAAAAACAATATAACCAATGGTTATTATATCGCATAAAATATTCAGATGCAAG
>USDI01000337.1 GCA_900553305.1 uncultured Lachnospiraceae bacterium | reverse complement strand
ATATTTATAATGCGGTATGGAGTAAGCTGTTCAGGCGGGATATTGTGAAAGATGTCATGTTTCCGGTCGGGCATAAATCGGAAGATATTCCTTATACCACGAAGGCACTCATTAATGCACAAAAGTGTGTGTTTCTGGATACTCCTTATTATAATTATGTGGTAGACCGGGAAGACAGTATTATGAATCAGAACATTCATGAACGCCGTTTTAACGATGAAATTCCGTTCTGGAAGGAACAGCAGGGATATTTGTACGGAGTAGGAATGAAGGAGCTGGCTGATAAAGCATCTTACCAGTTTTATCGCAGAATGCTTTATTACTTTCTTGATTTTAAAAAGCGGAAAATGGGAGAATCCGCATGGCAGTTGATTCAGATGCTCCGGGAAGATCAGAAGAAAATTAAGGCAATCTATAAAAATAGTTATGTAACAACGGGAGATAAGGTAAGAATGCATATTGCGCTTCATACACCGGGACTCTATTATGTTCTGGTGCGTGCATATGATAAATTTGTGATTCCATTGCGACAGTAAAAGAAGGCGGCAGAGCAATCTGGCCGCCTTGATTTGCTTAATAATGGCGGCTATGGTATAATATTATGATTTATGCAGCATCTCGAAATTTTAAAAATCGGAAAGAAACAAAGGTAGAAAAATCATGAAACAGCCCAATCTGTTACAGAAGATAAATGAAATTTTTGATAAGAAGCAGAAGCGTCAACTGGTGCTTCTTGGCTTTATGATTTTTATTGGAGGTTTCCTGGAAACGCTTGGTGTCAGTACGATGATTCCGGTAGTTACGGTACTTCTGACACCGGAAAAGGTGCAGGAATATATTGATAAATATGACTTTTTAAGCAAAATCTGTACCACGCTGCATATTACCAGTGTGAATCAGGTAGCGGTATCCCTGTTATTGCTTTTAATGGCAGTCTATGTGATTAAGAACGTTTATCTGTTATTTCTGGTTTACCGGCAGAATACCTTTATCACCCAGAATCGGAATAATATGATCAGCCGGGTAATGGCTGAGTTCCTGAACCGGCCGTATGAGGAATATCTGGGAGCGGATATTCCCACCGTGTTCCGTATTACGGACAGTGATATTCCACAGACCTTTGCGTTGATGCTCGCATTGCTATCGCTGGCATCCGAAGTTGTAGTATCGTGTCTTATTTTCCTTGTGCTGCTCATTCAGAATGTGCAGATGACTTTGTTTGTGATACTGGTATTCGGTGTTCTGACACTGCTTATTGTCAAGGTGCTGAAGCCAAGGCTGAACCGGATCGGATCCAAAAACCAGGCCATTCAGTCGAGAATTGCAAAGTGGCGTATTCAGGCAACCTATGGCTTGAAGGATGTAAAGGTTCTGAACAGGGAAGAATTTTTTGTAAGAAACTATTATGAGACCGGTAAGATTGGTGCGAATGTGGCGAGAAATTATGCGGTACTCAATAACACACCGCGTCTTCTCATTGAAACCATTTTTATTGTCAGCATGCTTAGTTACATTGCCATTTATATCAACGGCGGTGGAGATGTATCGGAGATGATGACAACGATTGCAACCTTTGGTGTGGCAGCGATCCGCGTGCTTCCGAGTGTCAACCGTATTAATACTTATATTACCGAGATCGCCTATACAACGCCAAGTCTTAACTTTGTATATGAAAATCTTCAGCAGGGAATGAAGACGGATGCCATGCTTGCAGAGCGAAGGGCAAATTCCCAGAAAGAGAAGCTGAAGCTGGATGATAAGATCGAATTGAATCATATTTCCTTCCATTATCCGGATTCCGACAAGAATATTTTTACGGATGCCCATATGGTAGTTCCGAGAGGAAAGTCTGTTGGTATCATGGGATCTTCCGGTGCCGGGAAATCTACGATTGTGGACATTTTGTTAGGTCTTTTACATGCACAGGAAGGTCAGATCACCTGTGATGGCGTGGATATTTTTAAGAATTATGAGTCCTGGCTGGCGCAGATCGGTTACATTCCGCAGAGCATTTATCTGATTGATGAATCCATCCGCAATAATATTGCATT
>USDI01000336.1 GCA_900553305.1 uncultured Lachnospiraceae bacterium | reverse complement strand
CAAATTTATGTATGGCTTAAAGCTTGCAGAAGTTGATATCAACAGAAAGATGCTTGCTGAAATGGCTGTAAATGATGCAGAAGGCTTCAAGTCTTTAGCAGAACTTGCAAAGAGCAAACTTGCATAATAAAGATCATACCCCCGCAGCCTATGACTGCGGGGTTTTTGTGTAGAGCACTTAGTGAAAGCAAGCCTAAGGCGAAGCTTGAACTTAGTACGAACCAGTCCGGAACACTTAATGAATGCGAGTCGGAGACGAAGCATGAATTTAGTGAGAGGGACAAGTAGAAAGGAAATCAGGGATGCGTATACTTGAAAATCTGGAACCGCAGAATGTATTTTACTATTTTGAGGAAATCTGCAGGATCCCCCATGGATCGGGCAATACCAGACAGATCAGCGATTATCTGAAAGCATTTGCCGACGAGCATGATCTGTATTGCCGACAGGATGAATTAAATAATATCGTTATGATCAAGGAAGCATCAAATGGATACGAAGATCATGCACCGGTTCTTTTGCAGGGACACATGGACATGGTGGCTGTAAAGGATGCGGATTGCACCTTAGATATGACGAAGGATGGGTTGCAGCTTGAAATTCTGGGAGACCGGTTGTCTGCGAAGGGAACAAGCCTTGGAGGAGATGACGGGATTGCGGTTGCGTTCGGTCTGGCACTTCTTGCAGGAGAAGAATACCGTCATCCGAGAATCGAACTGATTCTTACCGTAGATGAGGAAGTCGGTATGGAAGGCGCAACAGGACTTTGCGTAGATGATCTCACTGCAAAACGGATGATTAACCTCGATCAGGAAGAGGAAAAGATGTTTATCGTGGGATGCGCAGGCGGAGCGCGGATTGACATCCGGAAAAAGACAGAAAACGAACAGGTACAAGGATTGTTATGTAAACTCAAAATTTCCGGACTCCAAGGTGGACACTCCGGACAGGAGATCAACAAGGAGCGTGGCAATGCCATCTGTCTGATGGGAAGACTGCTCGCTGCCTTACAGGAGAAGACGCCTGTTTATTTAAAAGAAGTAAATGGCGGAACCGCAGATAATGCGATTCCAAATGAGGTTTGTGCAGAAATCGTCGTGACCGGATGGACGGAAGACATCGCTGCATTCATGGAGGAGAAGTTCTGTGGTTTGAAAGCAGAATTTGCCGGAAAAGAAGACGGGCTTAGCTGTGAGCTGCAGATCGGTGCAGAAGGTGCATCGATTCAGGTCTGCAACCGCAAGGATTCCGAACAGTGGATTCACCTGTTGAATGTGATTCCGCATGGCGTCATTGCAAACAGTGTGAAGATGAAGGGACTTGTCGAGACCTCCTTAAATCCGGGAATCATGAATGTAAGCGCGGCAGAGGGCATGGTCAGCACATCTGTCCGCAGCTCCAATACCGCAGCGAAAGAAGCGTTGATCAACCAGCTTAAGAGTCTTGCGGCTTTATGTGATGCAACCGTAGGGATTCGTGGAGATTATCCAGGCTGGGATTATGATCCGGATTCACCGCTCCGTGAAAAGATGGTTACGATTTATGAAGAAATGTATGGTGTGAAGCCACAGATTGAGGCCATTCATGCAGGACTGGAATGCGGAATTTTCCAAAGTAAGATTCCGGGACTTGACTGCGTTTCCATCGGTCCGGATATGCAGGACATCCACACCACGAGGGAAACCTTGAGCATTCCTTCCGTACAGAGAGTCTGGAAGTTCTTGTTGAAGGTGCTGGAAAGCCTGTAGAAGAGATGAGATGATTCTTTTGAAAATTTAAAATGCTTTACCCTACTAAATCCTACCAAATTCCGCTGTTTTTTAAAATCGGAGTGACAAGACTTGAACTTGCGGCCTCTACTTCCCTAAAGTAGCGCTCTACCACCTGAGCCACACCCCGAAACGCAAGTTATATTATAACTGCACCTATTGATAAAAGCAAGTACTTTTTTTACTTTTTTAGATTTTTTATATCAATATTTTCAGGTGTGGCTAAAAGTATTGAAAAACGGTTGGTGCATAGGAAAATCACAGTAGAGAAACAGATAATAAGTGACA
>USDI01000335.1 GCA_900553305.1 uncultured Lachnospiraceae bacterium | reverse complement strand
ACCCTTTTCCAAAATCATCAATTGCAATCTCATAATTTTGCTTCTCATAATGATTGACAACGTTCTGAAAGGGAGATACGCACTGAATGTTTGTGCGCTCACATATTTCAAATACAATATTGTCGGGAGAGATATTATAACGTTTGAGATAGCTTAATGTCATTCCGGCCTGAAAACGTTCATCATTCAGTATGTTGGGATCCACGTTCAGAAATAATTTTTTCTTTCCAATCTGGTTTTTAACCTCTTTGATTGCCTTTTTGCGGCAGATATACTCCAAATTCCACAGGCAATGAAATTCCTTGGCATAGTTAAACATCTCCTCTACATTGAAGCTGCATGCATCAAGGGAGATGCGCGACAGCGCTTCGTAGCCCAGAATTTTACCATTCTTTAGAGAAACGATGGGCTGATATACGGGATATATTTGTTTGTTCTCTATAATTTGACGTAATTGCTGCTTAATAGATAATGTGTTGTTCAAGATGTACCTCCGGATTCTGGCAATTATTGGATGCGTTATATTCTGCATGGTGCTCGCCCCTTACATAAGGATAAGGGATCGGTGTAAAATTTGTATGGCATAATGTGTAAAAAATAGATAAAATATAATCTGGAATATATTGGAGTAGAAAGGAACGTGGGTGATGAAGCGAATGCAACGGCGATTATGCAAGACACACATTTATTACAGAGGAATAGGTTTATGCCTTCTAATGATTGCCTTGTTTTCCGGCTGTACCAGAGTAGAAGGTGAGCTGACTGACCGTATTTTACAGGGCAGCATTTCGCTGCAGAGCACAGGTTTGACAAGCAGAAAGGCGGTTTCTGGTACGGCAGATGCCGGTCCGGAAAATTCAGAGGGTCAGTTGTCACAGAAACTGTCCGAAAATGTGACGGCGGAATCCCAAGAGGAGTATAAGATTGTGATGGTCGGGGATGTGCTTTTGCATACGCCGGTAGAAGAAAGCTGCAGGAGACCGGATGGAAGCTATGACTATGATTCTTTATTTACACATACAAATGATGAAATTTCGGCGGCGGATCTGGCACTTGTGAATCAGGAGGTGATTATCGGCGGCTCTGAACTTGGAATTTCCGGATATCCCTGCTTCAATGCGGATTTCAGCCTCTGTGATTCTCTGGTTCGTACCGGGTTTGATGTGATCTGTCATGCAACAAATCATGCGATGGACAAGGGACGGGCAGGGCTTATAAACTGTGCAGAGCATTGGAGAGAGCAATACCCACAGATTACCGTTCTGGGAATTCATGATACCCCGGATACTTCAACATCATGCGGTGCCGATCCGGTGATTATTGAGCTGCCGGAGTTGCGCATTGCTGTTTTGAATTATACTTATGGAACGAACGGCATTTCACTTCCGGGAGACATGCCATATGCGGTAGATCTGCTTAATGAGGAACAGGTTGCGGCTGATCTTTGCAGAGCAGAGGAACTGGCAGATTTTACCATTGTCTGTCCGCACTGGGGAACAGAGTACCGGCTTACCCCGGATGCTTCACAGGAAAAGTGGGTTCAGTTTTTTTTTGGAAAATGGTGCGGATCTGGTTCTTGGTACGCATCCTCATGTAATCGAGCCTGTCGAATGGGTTACAGATCCTGAGAATGGTCATGAAATGCTGGTCTATTATTCACTTGGTAATTTCGTGAACTGGACATCAGGAACCGGTGAAGGTGTTGCCAACCGCATGGTAGGTGGTATGGCAGAGGTCACTATTACAATGAACGATGCAGGAGAAGCTGAGATTACCGATTACGGTGTACGTCCCTTAGTCAGCCATGTGGCATCCGGTTACGGCGGCGTGACAACCTATTTTCTGGAGGATTATACGCAGGAATTGGAAGCAGCGAATGAGATAACCCTACAGGACCCGGACTTTTCCATGGAATATTGCATTAATCTGTGCGATTCCGTATGGGGAGATCTGTGGAGAAAGAACGTTTGCAATTTTGACAATTGACATACAGCATTCCGTATGCTATATTCTTTGCAAAGCATATATTTCAAATAATTAAATCTGAATCGTCCGTTTC
>USDI01000334.1 GCA_900553305.1 uncultured Lachnospiraceae bacterium | reverse complement strand
GACTTAAAAAGCCTGAAGATCACCGATTCCTTTTGGAAAAAGGAGATGGAGCTTGTAAGGAAAGAGGTTATTCCTTATCAGTGGGAGGCATTAAATGACAGGGTAAAGGATGCAGCACCCAGTTATTGTATGCGTAACTTTAAGGTTGCAGGTAAAATGAATCAGGAAAAACACCGGTTAGGAAAGGCGTATGAAGAACCGAAATATACCTTCCGCGGTTTTGAAGCACTTCCGGAGGATCCGGAACATCTGGAAGACAAGTTTTATGGGTTTGTCTTTCAGGACAGTGATTTTTCAAAATGGATTGAAGCGGTTGCTTATTCCCTGACACAGTATCCGGATCCGGAGCTTGAGAAAATTGCAGACGGGGCGATTGATATTGTCTGTGCGGCGCAGCAGGATGATGGATATCTGGATACCTACTATATTATTAATGGCAAGGACAAGATTTTTACTAACCTGAAGGACAATCATGAGCTTTACTGCTTTGGTCATCTGACAGAAGGAGCAGTTGCTTACTATCAGGCAACCGGTAAGGATAAGCTGTTAAAGGCAGTAGAACGCTTTGCGGATTATATTGCCAATTATTTTGGTGAGGAAGAAGGAAAATGCAAGGGATATCCGGGACATGAAATTGCAGAGATGGCACTGGTGCGCCTGTATGAAGTAACCGGTGAGGAACGTTACCTTCAGCTAAGTGAGTTTTTCATTAATCAGCGGGGGACAAAGCCGTATTACTTTGATATCGAACAGAACCTGAAGCTTACGGAGAAAGAAAAGAATGAATTGCGCTATCAGTATCATCAGGCACATTTACCGGTTCGTCAGCAGGATGAGGCAGTGGGACATGCAGTTCGTGCCGTGTACCTGTATTCCGGAATGGCTGATATTGCAAGAATTACAGGAGATGAGACACTCTATAAGGCTTGTGAAACACTGTGGGATAATATTACCAATCAGAAAATGTACGTAACAGGTGGCATTGGAGGAACACATATCGGAGAAGCCTTTTCCTTCCCGTTTGACCTGCCAAATGATACTGCCTATGCGGAAACCTGTGCATCCATCGGGCTTGTTTTCTTTGCAAGAAGAATGCTGGAGATTGCACCGAAGGCAAAATATGCGGATGTTATGGAGCGTGCTCTGTATAACGGAATTTTAAGCGGTATGGCACTGGATGGTAAGAGCTTCTTTTATGTGAATCCTCTTGAGGTTAATCCGGAAAGCTGCCATAAGGATGAGCGGAAATTTCATGTGAAGCCGGTAAGACAGAAATGGTTTGGCTGTGCCTGCTGTCCTCCGAACATTGCACGGTTATTGAGCTCCATCGGCTCTTATGCGTATACGGAAAATGAAGATACTCTTTTCGTCCATCTTTATATGGGAAGTATTCTGACAAAGAAAATAAAAGATCAGGATGTGGATGTACAGATTCAGTCCGGATTTCCCTGGAATGGTAAATTAAAAATTACAGTCCGGGCAAAGGGAACAGATTTCAAACTGGCATTACGGGTTCCCGGCTGGTGCGATTCGTTTACTTTACAGTATGATGGACAGACCCTTCATGGCTTGACGGATAAAGATGCGGACGCATCAGTGGAGGATTTCAAGAGAATCGAAAGGAAAGATGGCTATCTGTATATCAGCGGGTTTGATCAGGAAGAAGAAACAATTACTCTGGATTTCCCGATGGAGCCGCGGTGGATTGTGGCAAATCCTGCGGTACGCGAGGATGTCGGTAAGGTGGCATTACAGAGAGGACCCATTGTGTATTGTCTGGAAGAAAGGGACAACGGCGCAGACCTGCATCTGCTTTCGGTAGATCCCACGAAGCAGCCGGTTCCTTTTAATATGAAGATTCAGGAGGAAGAGGTTATTGCCTTAAAGGCACAGGGACAGCGTGTAATACAGGATTCTTCAGATCCGGATGGCGGTCAGTCGGCTCTATATGCTGAATATTATGTTCCGGAAAAGGAATCGATCGAGCTGGTTTACGTTCCTTATTATACCTGGGCGAACCGTGGTGAAAACGAAATGCAGGTATGGACAAGAACTGTTTAATAAATACCGTTCT
>USDI01000333.1 GCA_900553305.1 uncultured Lachnospiraceae bacterium | reverse complement strand
GGGCATGACATCTGGGAGTTATCTGTGGATGCAGAGGGAAAGGCAGCTTATCTGCTTCGTCTCATAGAATGGGGAAAGCTTCCGGATTCTTATGAACAGCAGTTTTACCAGCAGCCGTTTTATTATCTGTTAAGTGCACTGGTAGCAGTGGTGATGCGTGGCCTGACCGGGATAGAGGACGCAGCTTTTCTTGTGAATGCCGGAAAAGTGGTATCCTGTATCGCATCCTGTCTTTCCCTTTATTTGTCAGAGCGGTTGCTTCGGGAATTCTGCTCTGTTAAAGTAAGGGGATATGGAATGGCGGTTCTTTCCTTTACGCCGGTTTTCTGGCTGACAGGCTGAAGACTGGGGGAGGATGCCCTGACCTTTTTCTTTATGGCAGCGGTGATTCTTGGAACAGTGGAATGGGAAAAGAAGCCGAACTGGAAACATACTATTTTGCTTGCGGTTCTCTATGGGTGTGGCATGATGACGAAGATTTCCCTGGCATTTCCGGCATTTTATACAGCATATATTTTCTGGAAGAATCGTAAAAGCAGCCGGTTTATTCCCAAAATGGCAGTATTTGCAGTAATTGCACTGCCGCTTGGGCTGTGGTATTCAATACGGAACTTTGTCCTGTTCGGGCAGCCGTTGGGATATGTTCCTTCTATGGGAGAGGTTCTTTACCGTGGAGACCGCTCTTATGTGGCACGTTTTTTGAGTCTGGACATAAAGAACTGGTTAACATCGCCTTATGCGAATCCATATCAGGACTATAATTTTCCGGTCTATCTTTTGAAATCGGAGCTTTTTGGAGAATTTATTTATGATATGCCGGTCTGGATTCCGACGCTGCTGCTCTTATTCAGTACGTTGCTGACGCTCTGTGTTGCAGGAATCGGGATTTACAAAATCTGCAGATGGAAGTCCGTTCCGGGAAAGAAACGCCCTCTGATCTGGGGACTTTTATTTGGTGGTTGTGCAGCAATTTCCTATTTGGAACGGCCGTATGGCTGTTCCATGGATTTCCGGTATTACCTGATGCTGACGGTCTGCAAGGTGCTTGTGCTCTGTTGTTTTTTGGATGAGCAGCCGGAGGGACATTTTGCACAGGAGAAATTGCTTTTACAGAAGGGATTAAAATTACTTTGCTTTCTTTTTACAGCTTTCTCCATACTCTTTTTTGTGATGCTGTAGGTTAATAAGGAATTTTCTCATTGAGTTTATCCCTATGGACAATATAGGAAAAATGTGTATAAATAATGGTGTAACGGAAAAACTTAAGAAGAAAGGAGTCTGAGACTATGACAGAGATTCATTTGACAGCAGAGAATTTTGAGAAGGAAGTATTACAGTCCGAAATTCCTGTTTTAGTAGATTTTTATGCAGAATGGTGCGGCCCATGTAAGATGCTTTCTCCTGTAATTGATGAAATTGCGAAGGAATACGAGGGAAAGGCTAAGATCTGCAAGGTAAATGTAGATGATGAGATGGGACTTGCACAGCAGTACCGCGTGATGAGTGTGCCTACCGTACTGGTATTTAAAAATGGACAGGTATCCGGAACCTCGATCGGCTATGTTGGCAAAGAGAAGCTTACGGAGATGCTGTAAATATTCGGCTGATCATTGGAAAATACTTGATAATCTTTGGCGTTACTGATAGAATGAGAATCCGGTAGACGAATGAATCGATCGAAGGAGAACGAAAATGAGTAAGAAGAAAAAGATTACTCTGATCTCAGTATTTGTAGCAGTAGTGGCAGTGGCTGCGATTGTTGCCGTTGTACTGAATCAGAAAAGTACCACAGCCGGAATGAAGAATTTCAAGGTACAGATTGTATCAGAGAGAGATGGCTATGATCAGACTATGGATTGTAAATCAGATGCGGAATTTCTTGGTGAATTCTTAAGAAACTATAGTGGCTGTGAGTATCAGGAGTCGGATTATGGCATTTATGTTACAGGCTTTGATGGTATGAAGGAAGATCTCGATAATCAGTACTGGTGGTGTATTTCCGTGAATGGGGAAGCAGCAGTGACCGGTGCGGATAAAATTCTAAAGAAGCTATTCGTGTGCGAGATGAAATATGTGTGCTT
>USDI01000332.1 GCA_900553305.1 uncultured Lachnospiraceae bacterium | reverse complement strand
ATCAAAGATGGAATCAGCGAAATAAACAGGAAAAAGGCAGAGCTTGCCGCATAGGCTGTCACGTTCTTCTTAGACAGTTCCATGCTTAACGATATGA
The DNA here is from genome assembly GCA_900553305.1 of uncultured Lachnospiraceae bacterium. Lineage (GTDB taxonomy): Bacteria > Bacillota > Clostridia > Lachnospirales > Lachnospiraceae > Suilimivivens. Next base: position 1,985 of record USDI01000332.1, on the reverse strand, counting down.
TCCGAATAATCTTTTTCTTCCTCATAAGCGTTTTCGTCTCCTCCGGTTACTTTTCCCATATGTCCGCAATTTTACCATATTCAGTATTTTTTCGCAAGTTGGCAGTTCCGGTAGAACATGGCAAGGATCTCCTCATAGGTCTTTCCGGACTGTGCCATGGCTTTTGCTGCATTCTGTGACATACCGACACCATGCCCGAATCCACCACCGGAAAGCGTAAATCCTGTGATGCCTTTCTTCCCTTTTTGCAGATCAATCACAAAATAAGCACTTGGTAATATGGTTGAAAGTTCATAAGCAGAGCCATCCTGCCGTATCACCCCGCCTCCCTGGTTCAAAACATAGCGGATCTCATATTCTTCTTCCACCGGAATCTCTCCCTGATCGGTCGTAATCACCAATGCACCCGCGCTTCCTCCTGCTGCGCGCCTTGTAATTTCCATATCCTTCACTTTCTTAAAATCCGTGAAAGAAATTCCACGTTCCTGCAGCTTCTTTTTCAAAAGATCAATATCTATGTCCTTCACGGTATAACTCCAACGATACCATGGTTCTTCTTTCTCGTAATCTTCTTCGTGGACGGCGGTGAGATAATCGCGAAGTGTTTCTTCCTGTATGAGATCGTTCAGCTTATTATCTGTATCTTCATTGGTCTTTTGTTCCAAGTTTTTCTGTGAATCCTCCCGCGCAATATGTACACTTCTTAAATAAGGAGCCGCGCTATCCCCCTGCTCTTTCCAGATACGGTCATCGGTCCCGTAACCGCAGGACGTGGAATAATAATATGCGGTGATGGGCTTTCCATCCTGCAGCAGCAGTTCTCCTCCGGTCTGGCGCACGGCATCGGTCGAGCTCTTCTTTTCCATAATATTGTTATAGACCTGATAATTCACGCTGTCGTCCACATGTGCCCCCAGTGCCGGAAGTCCTGCATGCTCCAGATAACCATAGGAATAGGTTCGCGCACACACGGCCTGCGCTTTCAGGCTTTCTGCCGGATAGGTGGATGGCATCTCACTTGGCACCACGGCATACAGATATTCTTCCAGCAACAGCTCATTAATCAGTAAAAGTCCCTCCTCCGTCTTATGAATCTCGAAATTTCCCCGGTACGACGGCACTCCCTGATTCCGGTGCACCGACAAAAGATCCGTCTTTCCGGAGTTGGTCGGATTCACAACCTTTAACATTCCTTCTTTCAGATAATCCGTGTCCTGTGACAGGACGAGTTTCTTTCCTGCCGGAAGCGGTTCTTCCTTCTTTTCTCCATTTTCAAGATAAGACAGCGTAAGTTCCTCCGAAGACTGCAAAATAATTTCCTTATGATACAGTCCCCGGTAATCACTCTGCTGAATAGCCACACGGATATACTCCATCTGTTCTTTCGGGAGAATCAAAAATGCGCAGATCTTTCCATCCTTAATGAGATAATCTGTAAATACATAACCAATGGGAATTTCGTCCATGTTGCTGCTGCGCACTTCCTCCTTCTGGTAATAACCTTCGCATACTTCCCCAAAAGGAATCGTTCCCTGCTCCTCTAAGGTAACCGCCTGTTCTGTCACCTGCAATGTCTTCCCGCTGATGATTTCACCATCCTCTTCATAAGAAACCAGTTCTTCTCCCTGAAACGCAAGCGTGACAATCTGTTCTGCTCCCTGCTTCTGCGCACAAGGATGGTATAGCCCGCATCCCCGGTAAAAAAACTGAATGCCGCTCTCATCGGCCTCTTCCAGATATGCTTCCCGGAACACAACCGGATCCGACAGCTTTTCCCGGATAGCCAGTAACGTGTTTTCCATCCGGTAAGCAACAACATTCCTGTAACTTAACTGGTCAAATCCATTGGAAACATAGGAATACACTGTACCATCCACAGTAAGAACCTGCCCTTTTGCAAGCTCCGGTTTATGTACAAAATCCTTTCCACCAATGATCCCTATGGTTTCTTTGCAGATCTGCCGGTCCAATTCATGATATGCTTT
>USDI01000331.1 GCA_900553305.1 uncultured Lachnospiraceae bacterium | reverse complement strand
GAATCAGAGTAAACTTACCAATCAGGCATACCTTTATTATTACGTGAGGCGTATTCGCTTGTAACAGCAGTTCCTGCACAGTTATAAGCAATAGGTCTTATATGTCTGTGCAGATTTCAAGGTGAGTTTCAGAGAAGAAAACGTGAAATTTTGGCATCAGACATAGGATTGTCTGGTGCCTTTTTGTGTAGAGCACTTAGCGAAAGCAAGTCAGAGACGAAGCTTGAGGTTAGTGCGAACCATACCCGTGCACTTAATGAGTATGAGCGAAGTGAAGTACGAATTTAGTGCAGCGGGTAGTGTGGTAATTTCCTTGACAAATATTGGATACAAGGGTATACTTCAATAGGTAAAAGCGTTAAAGCATAAAAGAATGACATGATGGAGTATACACAACAAAAAGATATATCGAACGACAAAGGAGCGGAAAAATGACAATTGTAGACGTGTTGGAGCAGAACAGCAGAAGTTATGGGGATGAGGTCTGTCTGGTGGAAATTAATCCGGAGGTCAAAGAGGTCCGGAGGGTTACCTGGAAGGAATATGAACTGATCGAGCCAAACCCGATGACACATTATCGCCGGGAGATTACCTGGAGGGTATTTGATGAAAAGGCGAACCGGTTTGCCAACCTGCTGATTTCAAGAGGCATTAAGAAGGGGGACAAGGTGGCAATTCTGCTAATGAACTGTCTGGAATGGCTGCCGATTTATTTTGGAATTCTGAAAACGGGAGCACTTGCGGTTCCGCTGAATTTCCGTTATGCGCCGGATGAAATTCAGTATTGCGTAGAAAAGGCTGAGGCAGATGTGCTGGTATTCGGGCCTGCATTTATCGGACGTGTGGAAGAGATTGCAGATGAAATCAGCCGCAACCGCTTATTGTTCTTCGTAGGAGATAATTGCCCGACCTTTGCAGAGGATTATAATTCACTGACTTCAAACTGTTCCAGTGTGGCACCGAAGGTCCATCTTACGGAACAGGATGATGCAGCGATTTATTTTTCCTCCGGAACAACAGGATTTCCGAAGGCAATCTTACATAATCATGAAAGTCTGATTCACGCCTGTCGTGTCGAGCAGAATCATCACGGACAGACCAGGGACGATGTGTTCCTGTGCATTCCTCCGTTATATCATACGGGTGCGAAGATGCACTGGTTCGGTTCTCTTTTGTCCGGAAGCAAGGCAGTTCTGTTAAAGGGAACCAAGCCGGAATACATATTGGATGCGGTATCCCAAGAAAAATGTACGATCGTGTGGCTCCTGGTTCCGTGGGCACAGGATATTCTGGAAGCGTTGGACAGTGGAAGAGTGAAGCTGGAGGATTATGATCTGTCCCACTGGAGACTCATGCATATCGGAGCACAGCCTGTACCGCCGAGTCTGATCAAGCACTGGAAGCGTTACTTCCCGAACCATCAGTACGATACCAACTATGGGTTAAGTGAATCCATCGGCCCCGGCTGTGTTCATCTGGGCGTAGAAAATATTGATAAGGTTGGTGCGATCGGTAAGCCGGGCTTTGGCTGGAAGGTTAAGATTGTGGATGAGAAACGGAATGAGGTTCCGCAGGGAGAGGTCGGAGAGCTTGCGGTTAAGGGCCCCGGTGTAATGACCTGCTATTACAATGACGAAGAAGCAACGAAGGAAGTCATGGATGATGAAGGCTGGCTTTATACCGGAGATATGGCGCAGATGGATGAGGATGGTTTCATCTTCCTGGTAGACCGTAAAAAGGATGTCATTATCAGTGGCGGTGAGAACATTTATCCGGTACAGATCGAGGATTTCCTGCGCAACATTGATGCAGTCCATGATGTGGCAGTCATTGGTATTCCGGATAAGCGTCTGGGAGAGACAACCCTTGCCGTGATTGAGCTAAAGCCGGATAAAACCTGCACAGAGGAAGAAGTCAATGAGTTCTGTCAGAAGCTTCCCCGTTACAAACGGCCGCATAAAGTTGTATTTGCAGAAATTCCGAGAAATCCTACCGGTAAGATTGAGAAGCCGAAGCTTAGGGAACAGTATTGCGGAATTCGGCATCCAGCAAGATCATCTCCTTCTCTCTGCCCATGAAGTTCA
>USDI01000330.1 GCA_900553305.1 uncultured Lachnospiraceae bacterium | reverse complement strand
TTCGCCGATTGTTTCTTCATCCAAATAAATCATCTTAAACGGCTGGAACTGCAGATAGAGGACGATAAGGAAGCTGCAACAACATCGGAAGCAGCAGAGAATACTCCGGACGGGGCATAATGGAAATTACCTGAGAAAGGCGGTATATAGATGGATCGATTGAAAATACTTGTAGCAGATGATGAAAGCCGTATGAGGAAGCTGGTAAAGGATTTCCTTTTAAAGAGTAATTTTGAAGTGCTGGAAGCAGAAGATGGCAGTCAGGCACTTGATCTGTTTTATGCCACCAAAGATATTGCACTGATTATTCTGGATGTGATGATGCCGAAGATGGATGGTTTTGAAGTATGCCGGGAGATCCGTCAGACCTCACAGGTGCCCATCATCATGCTGACGGCGAAGGGCGATGAAAGAGACGAGCTTCAGGGATTCCAGCTTGGCGTGGATGAATATATTACGAAACCGTTCAGTCCGAAGATTCTTGTAGCCCGCGTAGAAGCCGTATTGCGAAGAACCAATAAGGAAGAAGAAACCGAACTTCTGGAATATGGCGGCATTGTCGTTGATAAGACAGCCCACAGCGTTACCATTGATGGAAAGCCGGTAGATCTAAGCTTTAAGGAATTTGAACTGCTTACCTATTTTATGGAAAATAAAGGAATTGCGCTATCCAGAGAAAAGATTTTAAATCATGTCTGGAATTATGATTATTTCGGAGATGCCAGAACGATTGATACACATGTGAAAAAGCTTCGCAGCAAGCTGGGAGACAAGGGTGATTTGATCAAGACGATCTGGGGTGTTGGTTATAAGATGGGAGAATAGTATGGGAAGGAGTCCATATAGTTTGCAATGGACTTCTTTTTTATTATGTAGATTGTGTGTATTGGGTAGAAAATATATAAAGAATGATGTAAAATTTATATCATTATCACGGCAACAGATAACAAAATGCATGGAAATGGGGGATTGATTTGAAGTATAAATATTCCATTCAGCGACAGTTTACCATCATTTTTGGATGTTTAATGGCTGGTACCATTTTATTGTGCTGGTTTATCAATAATACCTTTTTGGAACGTTACTATGTTAATAATAAGAAGCATGCCATGCTGGAAGCGTATCGTGTCATTAACACCTCTTCCAATAACGGCACGCTTGCTTCAGATGAGTTTGATATCCAGTTCCAGAATATCTGCGCCAAGAATAACATTAATATTGTCATTCTGGATGCAGAGGCGAAGACACTCAAAACGTCTGCCAATAATTATGAACTGCTTTCGAAGCAGTTATTGAGCTATTTGTTCAATCAGGATACAACGGAAGACCGAAGGACGATTCTTTATCATAAAAAGTATCAGATGATTGCATTAAAGGATGACCGGACACAGCAGGATTTCATTGATTTATGGGGCGTATTGGATAACGGAAATCTATTCCTTTTAAGAACACCTGTAGAAAGTATCCGGGAGAGCGTATCGCTGGCAAATCGGTTTCTGGCCTATATCGGAATTGGAGCAGCAATTCTCACATCTTTTATTATTATGATGGTATCCAGGAAGATTTCCGAACCAATCAAGGAACTGACACAGATTTCGGAGCGAATGATCCATTTGGACTTTGATGCGAAATATGAGGGGAAGAGCAGAACCGAGATTGCACTTTTAGGACAGAACATTAACCAGTTATCTGAAACGCTGGAAACGACGATTTCCGAATTAAAGAGTGCGAACAATGAACTTCTCCGTGACATTGAGAAGAAGAATGAGATGGAGAAAATGAGAACGGAGTTTCTGTCCAATGTATCCCATGAGTTGAAGACACCAATTGCATTGATCCAGGGGTATGCGGAAGGATTAAAGGAAGGCGTGAACGACGATGAAGAAAGCCGGAACTATTATTGTGAGGTCATTGTCGATGAAGCATCCAAGATGAATCAGATGGTACAAAAGCTTCTGACACTGAACCAGTTGGAGTTTGGCAATAAGACCGTTTCCCTGGAACGGTTTGATGTGGTGGACCTCATCCGGAATTATCTGCAGTCCTCCGTACTGCTTTGTGAGCAAAAGGGCGTACAGCTTAAAATGGAAG
>USDI01000329.1 GCA_900553305.1 uncultured Lachnospiraceae bacterium | reverse complement strand
CGTCAAAGTCCACACCGGTCTTCCCGCCGATACTTGAATCTGCCTGGGATAAGAGGGTTGTCGGAATCTGGATAAACTCAATTCCTCTTAAATAGGTTGCTGCCGTATATCCGGTGAGATCACCTACCACACCGCCACCTAATGCAATCAGTAAATCCTTGCGGTTAAAATGATTCTCAATAAGAAATTTATAAATTTCTTTCACGGTATCAAGGGTTTTGCTTTCTTCCCCTGCTGGGAATACATAACGCATACATTCTCCGGAAATGGTACCGACAATGTCCTCTACTTCGGCTCCATAAAGCGGATTCACATTGGAATCGGTAACAATACATACCTTCCGGTCTGCTAATGTGAAGGGTTCCAGTGCATCCGCAAGTGCTCCGAAGGAATCCTCAATGCAGATATCATAGCAGGGCTTATTCTGATATAAAACGTTAATTTTACGGCTCATTCCTTTACTCCTTCAGCTACTGTTCACTCGTACCTCGTTCCAGTAACCATTCTTCATTTGTATAAAAAGCGCCAAATGATGGATTTGACGCTTTCTCTTACTTCTTATCATTTATAATCTACATTCTTAGTTAATCGGTACATCAAAGGATCCACCGAAAATATCCTGAAAATCACCGGAAATATCGACAACCGCAGGTGTGATAATAAAGATATAATGAGAAATCTTCTGTAAATTACCGCTGATGGCAAAGCAGGAACCTGAAGTAAAGTCAATGATTCTCTGTGCAATATCAACATCCAGTCCTTCCAGATTCAGTACCACGGTACGGTTTGCAAGCAGGGTCTCTGTAATCTCTCTCGCATCCTCAATGGAGGTTGGCTTAATTACACAAACTTCCATTCCATTACCGGTTTTCTTTGTAGTCTGTCTCATCGGTGTTACTTTAGGAAGTGACTTCTTTGCCTGTTTATCTTCTGCAAAACCATTATCTTCATTGGCAGCAGCCTGTTTCTTTGGTTTTTCTTCTACAGCCTCGTCTTCCAGATAATCATCATCATAATAATCATCTTCATCCTCGTTTAGTTTCATGTAGTTGAGAAACTTGTCCATTACACCCATGATTCATGCTCCTTACTTCTTAAAATTCATTCCCACCGTAACTCTTCTTCCCTTACACATTGTAGTTACGTTCCCCAAATATTCCTGTGCCCACACGCACAAAGGAAGCCCCCTCTTCGATGGCTACCTCATAATCTCCTGTCATTCCCATGGAAAGCACATTCATATTAACATTATCAATGTTTTTATGACTTATGTCAACAGATAATTGCTTTAGCCGGTTAAAATATTGCCGATTTTCTTCCGGATCGGTGACGAAAGGAGCTATGGTCATCAATCCCTGTACTTCAATCCCCTCAAACGGAGCAATCTTACGAAGTAAATCTTCAACCTCTTCCGGAGCAACACCAAACTTGGTTTCTTCTCCTGCAACATTTACTTCAATCAGAATCGGTACCTTCCACCCAATTTTCATAGCTTCTTTATGGATTTCTTCCGCAAGGCGTACTGAATCCACACTGTGTATGAGTGCCACCTTATCTACAATGTACTTCACCTTGTTCCTCTGCAGATGACCGATCATGTGCCACTTGATATCCTTCGGAAGCTGCTCGTACTTCGCAACCAGCTCCTGCACCTTGTTCTCACCAAAGTGCCTCTCACCATTATTGTATGCTTCCTCAAGCATCTCTACCGGCTTCGTCTTGCTTACATCGATAAGCTGCACGGCAGAAGGATCACGGTGTCCTCTCTCACATGCGGCATTGATCCGCTCATGTACAGCTTTCAGATTGTCTGTAATAAATGTCTTACTCATAAATCAACTCGTCCTCGTTCACTGTCGTTGCATCCAGTACAATATAATCATAAACGCTCAAACCATACTGGGTATTGGATTTTACGATACTGTATTCCTCATTCTGATACAGAATGTTAATCTGCTTGAAATCAGCATATCCCTTGTTCATGTGATATACCCCGATCAGACTGCCCCGTTTACTGACCGGATACTTCTCCGTAGATTCCGGCTTTACGATATAATCTCCAATACGCAGCGTCATATCATCGATATAATACTCATT
>USDI01000328.1 GCA_900553305.1 uncultured Lachnospiraceae bacterium | reverse complement strand
TGAGCCTCATCCTTATACGGATTTCCCTTTTTATTTGCATATTTACCGGTCGTGCTCATTGCCTTCTGGGTGAGCAAAAGATACCTTGAAACGAAGTGGGTAGACCTCTGTCTGATCGTGGCTTCCCTTATCTTTTATGGGTGGAACTATCCAAAGTGTCTTCCGGTTCTGCTTGGAAGCCTCATCGTCAATTACGTATGGGGCTGTTTGCTGTACAAGGATTTGACGAAAGAGCCGAAAACAACAAAGAAAAAGATAGCAGGAAAGACTGTAGAGAAGACAGGTTCTGAGCTAAATAATTCCGTTAGAAAGAGAAAATGTATATTGGGAGCGGGAATTGTGCTGAATGTTGCGGTACTGTGCTTCTTTAAATACGCACGATTATTGCCGGCATTTCAGGGGATGGAAGTGGATGCGCCGGGAATCAGCTTCTTCACGTTTACGCAGATTGCATTTCTGGTAGAGACCTATCGTGGAAATATTGTACCGATGGGAATGCGTGAGTATGGCTTATATGTAAGCTTTTTCCCTAAGCTGATGCAGGGACCGATCATGCTGCCGGAGGATTTTCAGGCACAGAGAGGTGATGAAAAAGCTACAGAAGAACACAAAAAGCGGACACGGGCAGTTTTTAAAAATTTTGCGCTGCGGTCTACGCAAACGAAGGACGAATGGTGGGAGAAGCTTCTGCGCAACGTGATCCTGATTTCCCTTGGACTATTTAAAAAGGTAATTCTGGCAGATACCTTAGGACAGGCCGTTGCAACAGGATTTGAAAATGTGTCGGCACTTAATGCAATAGATGCGTGGGTAGTGATGCTGTCCTATACCTTACAGTTATATTTTGATTTTAGTGGTTATTGTGACATTGCCATGGGCGTTGCAGCGTTCTTCGGTTATGATCTGCCGCTGAACTTTGACTCGCCTTATAAAGCGGTGAATATTATGGATTTCTGGAAGCGTTGGCATAAGACGCTGACGGATTTCCTGACAAAATATGTGTATATTCCACTTGGGGGAAACCGGAAAGGTACTTTCCGGATGTATGTGAATTTCCTGATTGTCTTTTTCGTGAGCGGAATCTGGCATGGCGCCGGCTGGCAGTTCGTTGTCTGGGGCATGATGCATGGCGTGCTTTATGTCATTACCCGTGCCGTGTCGGGACGAGGGAAGGATAACAATGTCAGGACAGAAGCAGATTCTGGAAGGATACACAGAATGCTTCGAGGGCTGTCTCATGGAGTGTGCGTGCTTCTGACTTTCCTTTATGTCAATGTTGCATGGGTATTCTTTCGTGCGTCTTCAGTTAAGGAAGGGGTTCGGTTCCTGCACAGACTGGTACGGGGAGGAGCCGGAAAGGTGAGCCGTACCATTGCAGAAGCCTTTAATCTGGATGAATTCTGGTATGTGATTAAGGTGTTTCATCTGGATCGGTCATCGAACAGCTACTTTTATGTGATGGTGCTGTTTCTCATAGTGTGTCTGCTGTTAATCTGGGTGACACCTAATGCCGTGCAGATTGCCAAGAAGTGTAAACTGAATGTAGGAATGATTTTACTTGCAGCCGTATTGTTTGTGTGGAGTGTGATTTCCTTCTCGGGAGTCAGCACGTTTTTGTATTTTAACTTTTAGTCTATTCAGAGCCATGCAAATTCTGACAAAATATGAATGGAATGTTTATATTCCGATTCATATTTGGCAGGATTTATATGGCGAAGTAACCAAATGAGTAAAAGGAAAGCTGCGTAAGCAGCGATTTTACGAATTAGGTTCTGAATAGACTAAATAATATAGGTATCTAAATTGGACGACGCACCATGGCCGGCAACCAAGGAAGAATTGATGGATTATGCCGTAAGAAGCGGAGCACCGGCAGAAGTGCTGGAAAATCTTGCGGAAATCGAGGACGAAGGCGACATCTATGAAACCATAGAGGACATCTGGCCGGACTATCCGACCAAAGAAGACTTCTTTTTTCACGAGGACGAATATTGATATCGTCAGAAAAGCCTCACAAACAAAGTTTTTAACTACAAAAACCGCAGTTTCACTTTCAGAAACTGCGGTTTTTCATTGTCCATTCAAATAGAAAGCCCTTCAAAAAGTTTG
>USDI01000327.1 GCA_900553305.1 uncultured Lachnospiraceae bacterium | reverse complement strand
TCAATCTGAAGAAAGCTTCATCAGATACGAAATTAAATGAGACAGTAAATGAGGTTGAAGTAATGTCACCTTCTGAAGACATTCTTTCTGAAAATACAAAGAAGAAAAAGGGTCTGGATTTTTCAAAGATCAGAAAGAAGAAAAAAGAAAGAAAACAGCAGATGGAAGAGAGCCTTACCGAAGTGAAGGACAGGGGCAGGAAGGTTAAGAAAGATCTTGAGAAAGCCCAGAACGAAGTCCGTGAGGATGTTAAGGACACGGTGAAACAGAAGAAGGACTCCAATTTGAAGTTTGGTATCTTCGGTCTGCGGAGTAAAATATATCTGTGTTTCCTGGTTCCGATTGTTTTTATGGTTGTCGTAGGTTTTGTTTCATACCGCTATGCAGAGGATGGATTGAGTGAGAAGTATATGGAATCTACCCAACAGACAGCAAACATGGCAACAGACTATATGGATGTAAGCTGCTCCGGTATTAAGTCGGAAGCCATGCAGTATGCTTTTGATGGTGATCTTGAGAAGTATTTCCTTGGACTAATGGGTAAGTCCGCGATTGAAAAGGCGAACTATTACAGTGACACCAGAGTGAAACTGGCAGCATCACAGACGGCGGATTCTTTTATCAATGACATCCATATAATTACCATGTCCGGCAATAACTGCATGACAACGAAAACGTCTGATAAAATTGACGGTTTTTATAAGGATCTTCTTTCAGAAATTCAGGAAATGTCATCGGATGCATCCAATATAAAAAAATGGATCAGCCATCATAATACAATTGATGAAACATTTGGCACCAGTAGTGATGATTATTTTGTTTCCTATGCGTTGCCGTCGAGTCAGAAGATGGGATATATTGTAATTGATGTAAACAGTGATGCAGTTCGTGATCTGTTAAGCGGTATGGATTTGGGATCCGGAAGTATTATCGGATTTGTAACAGATGATGGAAAAGAGATTGTCTGCACCAGAGATGATGAGGACAAGGTTGTTTTCCTTGATGAATCTGTTTTCTCCGGTCAGGACTTTTATGTTGAAAGCTCCGGCAGCGATGAAATGGCCGGAAATATGGAAGTAAGATACAATGGAAAGCATTATCTCTATATTTACAGCCGCAGCGAAGCTACCGGAATTTCCTTCTGTTCTTTGATTCCTTCCAGTGTAGTAACCGGACAGGCAGAGAAGATTAAAAATATTACCATTGCTTTTGTTATTATTGCATGTATCATTTCCCTGCTGATCGGTACCATAATTGCTCAGGGAATATTAAGAAACATGAGAAGAATTTCCAAGCGTCTGAATCAGGTGGCAGAAGGTGACCTTACTGTTCAGGTGGATGCCAGGGGACGTGATGAATTCCAGTCTCTTGCGAAGACGGCAACCAACATGGTTCATAATAATAAGAAGCTTGTTATGAGATTGTCCGGAACAGCTGCCCAGCTGGAAGCCTCTTCCGATGATGTACATAATGTATCAAGCAGCATTAACAATTATTCTTCTGATATTACCAAGGCAATTGATGAAATCAGTATTGGTATGACGAAACAGGCTGAGCATGCCGAAGAATGTGTAATTAAGACCAATGAGTTGTCTGAGAAGATGAAGGCCATCGTGACATAGTGCTCGACTCTGCTTTTCTTGATGTGATGCTTCTCAAGGCTGGCTTCTCTACCACAGTGGAGATTGCTATAGGCAACAACCTGCTTATTTACCCTTGGATAAAGACCTTGGTGAGGATGAACAAGTCGTTTATCGTTAATAGGGGTCTGTCGCCTAAAGAGACATTGCGCTCATCGATACACATGAGCCAGTATATGCACTTCGCCATCAATGATAAGCATGAGAACATATGGATTGCCCAACGTGAGGGACGCGCAAAGGATTCGGATGACCGCACTCAAGACTCTGTGCTTAAGATGCTGAATTTGGGCGGCCCAACAGCTGGACGGACCACAGCAGACATTATTGAGAACATCCGTAATCTCAATATTGTGCCGCTTGCCATATCGTATGAGTATGACCCGTGTGATTATCTCAAAGCGAAGGAATTCCAGTGCAAGAGAGACGTGCCTGGATGGAAGAAGAGCAAGCAAGACGACCTTGACAACATGAAGACTGGCATTTGGGGACAAAAAGGACATG
>USDI01000326.1 GCA_900553305.1 uncultured Lachnospiraceae bacterium | reverse complement strand
ATTTTCCTTGCAAAGGCAACTGCAATCGGCATACCAACATAGCCAAGTCCTACCAAAGACAGTTTCTCTTCGCCACGAACAATCTTCTCATATAAATCCATTGGTGTATTCCTTTCTTTTTCTTTGTCCTATTTATTTCGTTTGTCACTAATGCTTTCCTGCCATTAGTGTTTTTGTTAACATCATTGTTTATGTAAATAATATTATTTATATAAACAATATTATTTATTGTATACATTCAGTCTAACACTTTTTTAACAACCTGTAAATAAGACGTCGTAACCTCCCGACGGTCAAACTCCCGTTCCATCTTCGCTCTTGCTTCCTGCCCCATCTTCGCTCTGTCCTTAAGGGAAAGCGATAAGAACTGTTCCATAGCCGCAATCAGTTCCTCTGATTTGCCGGGCGTAAAGCCAAATCCGGTAATTCCTTCTTCAAAGGCTTCCTTGCATCCGCTGATCCGTGATGCAATCACCGGTCTTCCCGTTGCGGAAGCTTCAATCAATGCATTCGACATTCCCTCATGGAAGGATGCAATGACAATCGCACTCGCAGCCTTTAAATAAGGATGAACCTCGGTATGGAAACCGAGTTGGGTGAGCACTCCCTGCTTTTCCAGATCGTCTAACTGCTGCTGGTAATCTTCATCACAATACCCCAGAATTGCAAATTCCACATTTTCACCGTGAAGCTTCTTCGCAGCCTCCAGGAACTCCACAATGCCACGTTCCTTCATTACACGGCCCACAAACAGGAACTGGCATTTTTCATCCGTCGGATAAGGTTCAAAGGTATGCCGCATAAGATCTACTCCCGAACCATTCACCAGACATTCGCTCTTCCCTTTAATTCCAAAATCCCGGAAAATCTGTCGGTTTTCGCGATTCTGGAAGAAGATGCATTCTGCCTTCTTCATTCCGATCCGGTAAAGGTTAACGATAAGTTTCAGGAATAATCCCTTGCGGTCAAATGCACCTCCAAGTCCGGTAATGGTTTCAATATAGGGAATCCTCCGGCTCTGTGCTGCCATGCCTCCGTAAATATTCGGCTTGATCGTATAGGTAGCCACCAGATCCGGTCGAATTTCTTTCATAAGCTTCCGATAGGCTAAAAAAAGCTTAAAATCTTCGACTGGATTTACTCCGCGACGGTTAATCGGTGTTTTAATGATTTTACAGCCCTCTTCTGCAAGTTCTTTTGTCTTCACCTCATCCGGGAGGCTCACATACACCTCATAATCCTTCAGAAGTCCAAGTACAAAATCATTCCGGAAATCATAAAGTCCTCCGGAAGAATTCGCAAGTATCAGTATCTTTTTCATAGAGTTCTCCTCTGGGTTCGATTTATAATAACTTTCTCCATACCATCGAATTTAATCTACATAACCCGTGACTGTTACACGATGTCTGCCTCCGGAATTCTGCGGATCATGACTTCATTATACTTCATCATACAGATTCCTTCCTCATAATCCCCTATGATAACCGGATTTTCTTCTCCCCGAAGATTCGTAAGCACCTGCCTTGGCATATTCACACCGGCTTCATAGGCATGCGGATACCCACCGCCAAAACGGGGATTTACCTCAGACAGATAATAGGTACCGTCAATTTTGAAAATATCAATATCAATCATTCCCCGGAAGCCACAGGTTTCCACGAAGTCACGGATCATGGCAAACAATGTTTCGTCCTTAACCGATACCGACTTATCCGTTTCACCGGCACGCATTTTGATTTTCTTTTTGACAAAGATGGAAGTACACTTTCCGCTTAACAGATCGATATATACATCCGCACCGTACTCCTGTCCGTCCATAAATTCCTGAATCATTAAGCCATCATAAAGTTCAAACAACAGAACAATCTCTTTCATGGAATTCACTTTATTGATGTTGATGCTGGCACTTCCTCTTGCAGGCTTCACAAATACCGGGAACGTAATCTCTCCCTTCGCTACGGCCTCTTTGAAAAGTTCCTGATCCACGAAACATTTCCCTGTCGGAATCTGCATTTCACAAAGCTTCTGATACATCTGGAACTTATCCAGACACATCTCACACAGCTCATAAGAAGAAACTATCGGTGTCGTTCCGATTGCAAGAAAACGGTCACGCTCTGTATTCGGGCTACTAAGATTACGGC
>USDI01000325.1 GCA_900553305.1 uncultured Lachnospiraceae bacterium | reverse complement strand
ACTTCCAGTCTGTTGTGTACAGATTTCTTTCATGCTTCGTAAATCTTCCAAAGTCTACCTGAATCAGTGCCGGTTTCCCATGAAAGCAGTAAATCTTATAGTCCTTCAACTCTGTATGGGACTCATCCACCATATACTGTTCTGCAATAATTCTTGGTTTGATGTCCTTATAAGGCCATTCACGGCTTGCCCAGAAATAATTCGTGTTCATACAGGCAGCAAGTTTCTTTTTCGCCTGTTCTCTGTCAAAATGCCGCCTGTCTTTACAAATGACAACACTTGCAGAGTCATGGGTACATTTCAGTACAAACTGATCCGGAAGCGTATCAAACGGAATCTCTTCTGCAGAATTCCATACTCCCAATAAGGGAATCAGATACTCCTCTCCGATCCGTTCCTTTACAAACCGGCGGACCTCATATTTATCTGCCATACCTGTATATTCCGGTCTGCGCTGATAAAGCTTTAACCAGTTCAGCTTCTCATTAAACAGAACCGGATGCTTCAAATGAAGCTTCTTTCCAAGCTTCACATAATACATCATCTGAATATATAATTTATCCGGAAGCTGTTTATTAAATATAAAACAGATCTTGCGGCAGATTCTCCGGCTAAAATTCATACCATCTTTCATATCAGGACACTTTCTCCCTTATTGTTCGGATTGCTTCTCCCACAAATAGTAGCATATTCCCGGGAAGATATCCACAGATTTTAGGAAACCGGCAGATGTATTTCAGGTTCTTATTACGTATTACCCAGGTATACAGCAGTCTTTTGAGCGTCTTTTCCAACACCCTGCCATCGTAAATCCCGGTTTTTTCATTTGCTGTTACAAATCTCTGTAATAAAGCAGAAGCCTCAACAAACTCTTCAAAGCTTTGTGGTTTTCTCTCATATACCCAGTCATGATATACCTGCTGTTCTTCTCCGGATAATGTGATTTTCAACTGTTCGAGCTGCTTTTGACGCACCCGGTCCGCATTGGTAACCTGATTACCGTTCGCCGTATTCGAAATCTGTTTTTTATGCACACGGTAATGTAACAGGATTTCCGGCACCATCCCGATTTCATGAGTCCCGGCTGCTCGTACAGCGAACTCATAATCCTGTGCTGTCCGGAATGTTTCATCATAAAAAAAGCCCTCTTCAATCAATTCTCTGCGCATCATAAATCCGGGATGGGCAAATACCGGACGAATCAGCATTCTGCACCGCAAAACTTCCGAATTACCCCGAATCCGGTTCACCAGATCGGATTCTCCAAAGTTCTGCGCATGACAACTGATCAGATAAACGGAAGGGTGTTCTTCTAAAAAGGCCACCTGCCTTTCAAAACGGGTCTGTTCTGAAATATCATCCCCATCCATCCGGGCAATATATTTCCCCCTGGCAATACGCAGACCTTTATTGAGGTTCTTCGTAAGTCCGCAGTTTTCTTCATTACAAATCAGTTGAATCCGTGGATCATGGAAAGCCCGGATCTTTTCTACTGTATGATCCGTGGAACAGTCATCATAAATAATCAGTTCAAAATCCGCGAGTGTCTGATTCAGAATGCTTCGCAGGGATTCTTCAATATACAATTCATCATTATAAGTGGACATAATCACACTGATTAATGGCTGCTTCAAGATTTCTTCCTCTCTCTTATCCCATTACAGTTTCACTTTGGCCCGAACCCGTACTAACAGTAAAACGCTGCGGTAATGCTTTCCCAATATCATCCAAAGCAGCAGCTTTTGCTGCCTGGGAAGCTGTGCTTCTCTTAATTGTCCCAGCTTTTTTTCCACTTCCGTCTGCCGGCAGACATCCTTTACAAAAGGAAGCTCCTGCCTGCGATCGGTCTGTTCATAATATCGGATTCCCTAAGCCATCAGATTTACCCATAAATACATCGCACGTCTCACATGGGTTTCCGGTTCTATCTCCATGCGGACTGCCCATTCATCCAAAGTTTTTCCAAAAGAAATTGTCTGATTAAGGCGTTCCTTATGAAATGCCTGGGAAAAGGAATTCGGATTCTGGCAGTAATGATAATAAATCTTCGATGTAGTGACTGCTTTGTTTGCATGTTCACAGAACCTGAGGCTGAATATCGTATCTTCACTCAGATACTCCCGTTCCGAGGGAAAGCAAATATTATGCTCTTCTATAATCTCTCTTCGAAAAATGGA
>USDI01000324.1 GCA_900553305.1 uncultured Lachnospiraceae bacterium | reverse complement strand
GCCAGTTCCGACACTTCCGCTTGACTTACGCCACGAATGATATATTACCATCTTATATGGTTTAAGTCAAGAAATTTTGCAAAAAAAATTTTATTTTCATTAAATGCTTTGGAACAGTCCGATGGCCGGCGGTAAATACGTAAAGAGAACAAAGCACAGAAGCAACAGGATGATGCTTATCATAAGTGGAAATTTAAAGGATTGGAATCTGCACGAAAGCGTGAGCCGATACACAATCCGGAAGGCACACAGGACACTGGCTATGAAAGTTGCAATATCCAGTGCCATCACATTTTTTCCAAGAATGCCGCTGTAGGTGTAAAAGAAGACCGGAATAAGAAAGGTCCCGGCGAGAATTCCGCAGCACAGTGCACTTGTGATACAGGGATATTCCTCCTTCAGTCCCTGATTCATATAAAGCGCATACAGAAGCATAGGGAAAAACAAAAGCTTCATATGCTCCCAGGTGGATTCATTCACCGGTACGAGAAAGCCGATCAGTGTGTTCTGCCCACTCCAGTCATACACAAAGTGCGAGATCGTTCCGAGCACAAGGACGAAAACTATTCCGATGATGGTGGTTGATTTTAAAATATTGTCTGAGTTTATAATCTTCATATTTTTAGTATATGTAAAAATCCGGTAATTAGTCCTGAAATAAAAGTTCTTATCTCTTAGAAAAGTAGAAAAGATATTGACAATTATTAATGGTTAGTCTAAACTAACCTAAGAGGGAGGATAAAACGATGTTTTTGGAAATAAAGGGAATTAAAAAGAACTTTGGCGAGGGAGACAGTCTCGTAGAAGTTTTGAAAGGGATTGATTTATCCGTGGAGAAGGGAGAGTTCTGTGTACTGCTCGGCCCTTCCGGTTCGGGCAAATCAACCCTTTTAAACATTATAGGAGGAATTGACCGGGCAGATGAGGGCAGCATCACCATCAATGGGGAAAAGACGGAGGACATGAACGAAAAGCGTCTGACCATGTACCGGAGAAAGCATCTGGGCTACATCTTCCAGATGTATAACCTGATTCCGAATCTGACCGTACAGGAAAATATTGAGGTGGGCGCTTACTTAAGTGAGCATCCTCTGGACGTAGGAGAACTGATTGAGACACTGGGACTTACCCAGCATAAGAACAAACTCCCGAACCAGTTATCCGGAGGACAGCAGCAGCGCTGTGCGATCGGACGTGCGATTGTGAAGAATCCGGATATCCTGCTTTGTGATGAGCCGACCGGGGCATTGGATTACAATACATCGAAGGAAATTCTGAAGCTCATTGAGACGGTGAACCGGAAGTACGGAAATACCATCATTATGGTTACCCACAACGATGCAATCAAGAATATGGCAGACCGCGTGGTGAAGCTTCGTGACGGACAGATCCGCAGGAATTACCTGAACGAAGAAAAAATGAAAGCCGAAGATCTCGACTGGTAAGGAGGCAGAACATGAAAAATCCATTAAATAAGCGCCTTCCGAGGGAAATCAGGGGGGATTTTGGAAAGTATCTGGTGATCTTTTTACTGCTGGTGCTAAGCATAGGACTTATTTCCGGATTTCTGGTAGCAGACAACAGCATGATCAGGGCCTACAATGACGGATTTGAGAAATACAACGTAGAAAACGGGCATTTCCTTACGGAACGTAAGATGAATAAGGCACAGAAAAAGGCCGTGGAGGCGAATGGAATTACCCTGTATGATCAGTTTTATGTGGAGCAGACGGCAGACTTTGGAGCAAAGGTGAGAATTTATGCGGACCGGAATGAAGTAAATACAGTCTGTCTGATGAAAGGAACGCTTCCTGTAAAGAAAGATGAAATCGCGCTGGACCGTATGTTTGCAGATAACCACGAACTGACAACGGGAGATACGATCCTGCTTGCGGACAAACAATACACGATCACCGGTCTGGTGGCATTGCCGGATTACAGTTGCCTGTTTGAAAAGAACAGCGATTCCATGTTTGACGCAATGCTGTTTGGTGTGGCAATCGTTTCGAGCGATGCATTCGCACAATTTGAAGAGGAAGAGTTAAATTATGATTATGCCTGGAAATATGAGACCGAGCCGCACAACGAGGCAGAAGAAAAGACTGTTTCAGAGGATCTGATGAATGCGGTCAATGAGGAAGTTACCCTTAAGGATTACATCCCGCGTTTTGAGAATCAGGCCATTAAT
>USDI01000323.1 GCA_900553305.1 uncultured Lachnospiraceae bacterium | reverse complement strand
TTACATCCGTAGACCGTTCTTATATCCAGTCCGAAGTTAAGCAGTTAATGAGTGAAATTGACCGTGTACAGTCTACTACAACTTTCAATGAGCAGAGCTTACTTGATGGTACTTTCACAAATAAAGGACTTCAGGTTGGCGCAGAGTCTGGACAGCATATTGCAGTTACAATTGGTAATATGAATACGGCTCAGTTGATTGAAAGAGCATTAAAAGATGGCGTAAAGTTTAATGCAACACATTTGGAAAAAGATGATAAAACAGCTCCGGCTAATGCAACAAGAACTTATGTTGAAGGTGAGAATACTTTCCAGTCACAAATGCTTGAAAAGTTCTATGTTTATACAGCTGATGATGTTGTTACAGATGCTGTTGTTACTACTGCGCAGGGCGCTGGAAAAACGATGGATGATAAGAATGATCCTACCGCAGCAGACTTCGCAGCATTAAATGCATTTGCTAAGAGCGCTCTTAAGACTGTTTCCCAGCAGAGATCTGATCTTGGTGCTGTTCAGAACCGTCTTGAGCATACCATCAACAACCTTGACAACGTTGTAGAGAACACTACATCTGCTGAAAGCCAGATCCGTGATACTGATATGGCTACAGAGATGGTTAAGTACTCTAACAACAACATCCTTACTCAGGCTGGTCAGGCAATGCTTGCACAGGCTAACCAGAGCAATCAGGGTGTACTGTCACTGTTAGGTTAATAGCCATTTAAAATGACGAAGAGTCATTGAATGTAACTACCAGGCGGACTCGGTTTTACCGGGTCCGCTTTATGCTATTTATGTATTAAGTGTAAATAATATGATGTGATCAGCCGATAATAATATATAGATATAGAATTACATAAGAATGACAGGGAAGGTCAGGAGATTATCATGGAGGATAGAGATTGAAGAGACAGGAATGCAAATTGATTATTATAATTCATAGATCAATTTTTGTTCCTGTCTTTTTGATATGAATTAATGGAGTATAACAGCATGAATACAGCACTGATTTTAGCAGGTGGAGTGGATGCCCGATTCAAAATGGACATTCCGAAGCAGTTTGTCAATGTGAATAACCGTCCCATTATTGTATATACATTGGAGATCTTTCAAAATCATCCGGATATTGATGAAATTATGGTTACTTGTCTGGATGGATGGCAGGAAATGGTTCGTGTATATGGGAAACAGTTCAATATTACGAAATTAAAGGAAATTATTCCCGGGGGAAGGGATGCGCAGGAATCGACCTACAATGGACTGAAGGCAATGAGGACTCGTATGGGGCAAGGAGATATAGTCATCGTACATGATGCGATCCGGCCTATGGTTTCAGAGGAGATTATTACGAGCAGTATCCAAATGTGTCGGAAGAAGGGCATGGGTGTTGCAGCTACCTATATTATGGATACCATTATGCATTCCGGAAATGGACGGGAAGGCTATGAGAGTCTTAACCGATACCAAATTATGAAGGTGCAGACGCCACAGGCCTTTGACTTTGAGCTGTTGTGGAAGCTGCATAATCAGGCTGTTGAGAAAAAATGCTTTGGAGCATGGGACAACAGCTCAATGATCACAAAATTGGGAGAGCCTGTTTACTTCTCAGAGGGTTCTGACTTAAATCTTAAGATTAATACGACAGAAGATGTAGAGATGTTTCGTGCATTGTATAAAATGAAGCATCCAGAGGAAAAGAATTCATGAATATTGCACTGATCTTAGCGGGGGGACATGGAAACCGGACAGAACAGGATATTCCTAAGCAATTTATGAATGTCTATGAGAAGCCCCTGATCATTTATACGTTAGAAAATTTTGAAAAACATCCGGATATTGACGGCATTGCTGTGGTTTGTCTGGAAGGCTGGCATGAGGTTTTAAAAGCCTATGCGAAACAATATGGAATTACAAAGCTGAAATGGATTGTGTCAGGCGGCAGGGATGGACAAGAATCTACACAACGAGGCGTAGAAGCTTTAAGAGAGATATGTGCTCCGGATGATGTTGTTTTAGTGCATGACGCGATTCGGCCATTCCTTACACCGGAAGTGATCACTGATGCAATAACGAAATGCAGGAAGAAGGGTCTCCGCGGTCTCTTCAAAAAGGCCTCCCGCTCCATGGAGGAGACGAAGGCGAAGTTCGACAAGGCCGAGATCAACGTGGACAAGATCACCCAGCAGCTGCAGAACCACCAGGTCGTCCTCGCGAAGGACATCGCCTCGCTCGAC
>USDI01000322.1 GCA_900553305.1 uncultured Lachnospiraceae bacterium | reverse complement strand
GATGTAAATATACATCGATAATAAACAAATAGAACATCCAGACAGCACAACATTTTAAGTCAGACATCCGTGTTGCTGTCTGGATGTGACTATATCAATTGGTATGATCCCTTAAAAAAAGAAACATAACAGGTGAACAACATGAAAAAGAAGCAATTTTTTGAAAACTTCATACATGGAATTTTTCTGGTGCTTGGATTGATTACAGTAGGATGCGTCCTGCTGATTTCTGTGTATCTGATCATTTCCGGCATACCGGCCATCCGGCAGATCGGACTTTTTTCCTTTCTGTTTGGTAAAACCTGGGCATCAACTGCAGCGGAACCTTCTTATGGAATTCTGCCATTTATCCTGACCAGTATTTACGGAACGGCAGGAGCAATTCTGCTGGGAGTTCCGTTCGGCTTCCTGACCGCGGTATATCTTGCCAAGGTAGCACCGAAAAGAGTACGGACGATTATGGAATCTGCAGTCAGTCTTCTTGCCGGAATTCCTTCCGTTGTATATGGTCTTGTAGGTATGCAGGTGCTTGTTCCCGGTATCCGGAAGCTGTTTCATGTCCCGGATGGAGCGAGTCTGCTGGCAGCCATTATTGTATTAGCCATTATGATTCTGCCTTCCATTATCAAAGTATCCATGACGAGTCTGGAGGCGGTACCGAAGGAGTATGAAGATGCTTCCCTGGCTCTTGGAGCCACGCCTGTGGAAACCTATTTCCGGGTATCGGTGCCTGCAGCCAAAAGCGGCATTGCGGCAGCCGTGGTGCTGGGTGTCGGCCGTGCTATCGGAGAAGCCATGGCAGTCATGATGGTATCAGGAAATGTACCAAATATGCCGGAGCTGTTTCAGAGTGTCCGGTTCCTTACAACAGCCGTGGCGAGTGAAATGTCGTATTCTTCCGGATTACAAAGGCAGGCACTGTTTTCCATTGCACTGGTACTGTTCCTGTTCATTATGCTGATTAATGCAACATTGAACTTTTTCCTGAAACGGGATAAGGAGGCTTAAAATGAAACATGGTGGAATGACACACAGACGTGTGTTTTATATCTGGATGATGAAAATATTAATGTGGATCTCTGCCGGACTTACGGCACTCCTTGTTCTGTTCCTGATCGGATATGTATTTATCAAGGGACTTCCCAACATTTCCTGGGAGCTGTTAACTACATCACCCAGTTATCTGGCAGACCGTATCGGAATCCTGCCGGATATTTTAAACACGATTTATATTGTGCTTGCAACATTACTTATTGTTCTTCCTCTTGGCGTGGGAGCAGCCATTTATCTGACGGAGTATGCAGCCAATAAGAAGCTGGTTACCGCAATTGAATACGCAGCGGAAACACTGTCCGGTATTCCTTCGATTATCTATGGACTGGTTGGTATGCTGTTCTTCTGCCAGTTCTTAAATATGAAGACATCCCTTCTGGCAGGTGCGCTGACACTGGTAATTATGAACCTTCCGACGATTATGCGTACCACACAGGAAAGTCTTAAGACCGTTCCGCAAAGCTATCGGGAAGGGGCATTCGGATTGGGAGCCGGTAAATGGAGAGTGATCCGTACCGTAGTGCTGCCCGGATGTATTGATGGTGTCATAACCGGATGTATTCTTTCGGTCGGCCGAATTTTAGGAGAGTCCGCAGCGCTACTTTTCACCGCAGGCTTTGCACATGCACTGAATAATATTGTAAAGGGACTTGGCAGCGCAGGAGCAACCCTGACGGTAGCTCTTTATGTATATGCAAAGGAACAGGGAGAATTCGGAGTGGCATTTGCGATTGCTGCAATTCTGATGATTCTTACGATGCTGATTAATTTCGTAGCTGTACTTGTTGGAAAGTATTTCAAAAAGAGAAAGGATATGTAAGTGATGAACAACATTGTGACGGTACATGATCTTTGTCTGTGGTATGGAAGCCATCAGGCACTGACAGATATTAATATTGAGATCCCGGAAAAAAGCATTACCGCGTTGATCGGTCCATCCGGCTGCGGTAAATCAACCTTTTTAAAGACGATTAACCGTATGAACGATCTGATTCCGGATGTAAAGATTACGGGAGAAATTAAATACAAGGAGCAGAATATTTTTGCCCCGAATGTAGATGTCAATGACCTGCGCAGGGAAGTCGGAATGGTATTCCAGAAGCCGAATCCGTTTCCGATGAGCATTTATGATAACATTGCCTATGGACCGCGTACGCATGGCGTGAAGAATAAAGCAAAGCTCGATGATATTGTGGAGCGTTCTCTGCGGGGCGCAGCAATCTGGGTCAG
>USDI01000321.1 GCA_900553305.1 uncultured Lachnospiraceae bacterium | reverse complement strand
AAGAAGATACCGTCTATAAGCGGTTAGGCAGGCTAAAACAAAAAATCAAAAAACTTTTGGGATAGTGTCCAAAAAGGCACTTTCCCACGGGCTACAGGGTGAGAGGACAAAACCTCTCGCCCTGTTTTCCTTTGTGTGGCGAAAACGGGATTGCTCTTTGAAAACCGAATACCCATTCGCCAAATACCTTCTCTTTGTGATTGTGATGAGCATAAGCGTGTCGAGAGGTACGCCATAACCTGCCGCAAGGCAGAGAGCGATAACTACCTACTCAAAATATCGGGCAGCTCCCGATTTCGCCATAACCCACAAAGAGGACAATGATACTCCCGTCCAGTCACAGTCCGAGCGTGATAAAACCGTCGCAGGCAATGAGGGCGGCTCTGTCAGAACGACAGTTGGGGTGAAACTCCCGTGGTGTCAGTTCGCTGCTGACCGTTTGGCGACTTCCCAATAGCATTTCGGGGTGTCGAGGACAAATTGAAATGCTTTCTCATAGCAGCCAGACGCAAGGCGGTCAAAAGAACAGAGAGATTGTTTATGCTCTCCCGACCTTAAATACTTCCTTGTGTTTGGCTGCCTACATAGGCAGAAAACCTCTGCCTAAATCATATTGGGAGGTCAAACACAATGGAATTGACTATCAAGCGTGGCGACATTTATTATGCGGAGCTAAATCCCGTTATCGGCTCGGAACAGGGCGGCACAAGACCTGTACTTATCATTTCCAACGATATAGGCAACAAGCATAGCCCTACGGTCATTATCGCCCCTATCACAAGTCGGGTACACACAAAAGCAAAATTACCTACGCACACCTTAATTAAAGACTTCGACGGTCTGGATAAGAACTCAATTATATTGTTTGAACAAATCCGCACCATAGACAAGCAACGCCTGCGAGAGTACTTAGGAACTCTTGACAGGCGTTTTATTCATTGCGCAGACAAAGCTCTCGCTATCAGCATCGGGCTTGCAAAAAAGGATTAGCTCTCTCGTTATACGGTACAAGCGGTAGCTCATATACATTAGAAACGAGGGAGGTGTTGCGGCTGTTGCATAGAGAATTTGTTTATGTTGGCGACCCTGTTCCAGAATTAAACGAGCAGGAACACGCTGCGTTCCTTATGAATATCCAAAAGTCGATACTCCTTTCTTTGGAGAAAAGAAAGCTGCTGACACATTCTCAGCGGGAACGCTGTTTGGTCGAGCTTGAAAAGCAATATAGCAGGGAGCAAAAAAGCAGACGCCGAGCATAACGCTTGGCGTTTTTACATAGCCGAGTGAAAAAACAAATTTGCACATTCGACACCGCACACTCTTTTTTCTATAATTAGATACAGTAACAAAGTTTACTGAGAAAGGAGCTTCGCTATGATAAATAGATATGAACGCCTAAACCAAGAGCTGAAGATGGTTGAAACGAAAAGAAAGGTAGCTGCCTACTGTCGTGTTTCAACGGACAATGAAGACCAAGCCAATTCGTTTGAAAGCCAGCAGCGGTATTTCAGACAGTATATTGAGCGCAATCCCGATTGGGAGCTTTATGAGATTTTTGCCGATGAGGGCATTTCTGGCACGAACACGAAGAAGCGCAAAGAGTTTAACCGTATGATAGCGTGCGCCAAGAACGGCGACTTTGATTTGATTATCACCAAGGAGATTTCCCGTTTTGCGAGAAACACCCTTGATAGTATATATTACACCCGTGAATTGAAAAAGCACGGCGTCGGTGTTATATTTATGAATGACAATATCAACACCTTAGACGGCGATGCAGAGCTTCGTCTGGCGATTATGTCCTCTATTGCACAGGAAGAAAGCCGCAAGACTTCCGAGCGTGTGAAGTGGGGACAAAAACGCCAGATGGAACAGGGCGTTGTGTTCGGCAGAAGTATGTTGGGCTACGATGTCGAGGGCGGCAAAATGACTATCAACGAGGAAGGCGCAAAGGTTGTACGCCTTATCTTCCATAAGTTCGTCAATGAGGGCAAAGGAACGCACGTTATCGCCCGTGAGCTTCGTGAGGAAGGTATCAGCCCTATGCGGGTCAAGGAATGGAGCAACACGGTCATTCTGCGAGTGATACGCAACGAGAAATACTGCGGCGATTTGGTGCAGAAAAAGACCTATACGCCAGACTTCCTATCTCACGAAAAGAAATACAACCGTGGGCAAGAGGAATTTGTTATCATTAAAGACCATCACGAGCCGATTATCTCCCGTGAACTGTTCGATGAAGCAAACCGCATTTTAGATGCAAAGTCACTTTCGCAGGAGGGTAAAGCGAAG
>USDI01000320.1 GCA_900553305.1 uncultured Lachnospiraceae bacterium | reverse complement strand
TACGAAAAATGGTCATGCAGGAAGAGAATCCCCGCAAATCATCCTTCTCCGGCTGATCGCCGAAATAATGGGGAACAAATTCTTTTAAGAATGCTTCACCCTCATATTCTCTGTCTGTAATATTCGGAATACGCACTACCTGACGATCCTGCGTCTCTATCTGGTATCCATAACAACACAGGTCTGCCTGTGTATGCTCCATAAGCTCAAAAAGGTCCCTGCAGGTATCCGGATCATAGTAATCATCCGAATCAAGAAAAACCACATACTTCCCTGTGGCCTTCTGCAACCCTGAATTTCTTGCAATCCCCTGTCCTTCATTTTTCTTATGATATACGGAAATCCTCACATCTGTTTTTGCCAGTTCCTCACATAATTCCCCGCTCCGGTCTGTTGAGCCATCATCAATCAAAAGAATTTCAATGTCGGCTAAGGATTGCTGTGTCAGGGAATCCACGCATCGTTTCAGATAATTTTCCACATTATAAACCGGTACAATTACCGATACCTTGCTTTTTCTGTCAGTCATAAGCTCTTTTCATCCATTGATCCAGCAATCTCTGAATATGATGTGCCATGATCTTCTCATTATAACGTTTCTCTACCGCCTGCTGTGCTGTCTTCCCTATCCGTTCCCGAAGCTCTTCACTGTTAAGAAGACGCTCCATCTGTTTTTTTAACTGCGAAACATCCTCCGGCTGATATAAAAGGAAGTGATCTTCCCCTTTATATGCTTCTATACTATAGACATCTGCCACAATAACTGCCTTTCCCATCGCCATCTGCTGCAGGAGTGTCATCTGTCCATAGGAATAATTAAACTGCTGCAGGGGAAGGATGCAGAACAGCGCCCCTTCGATCTGCTTTTTAAACTCCTCTACCGGAACAGCTCCCAATACTTCAATATTGGGATTTTCCGTCTTGAGATCCGCATTTCCGATCAACCGGAGCTTTACCTGTGTATTCAGCAGATCATACGCTTTTATTAATGTATCCCAGTCCCGCTTATAATAACCGGCACAAAGGATATAATTTTCTGTCTGTTCCGGATTGGATTCCCTGTCATTATGGTGATTCGGTATGTCCTTCTGAAAGAACTCAAAATCCGTCCCGAATGCAATAAACTGTGCTTTGTCAATCAGCCATGGATGGCACTTCTCATAATAGGTTTTCTGATGTGGCGTATGATAAATGACTCCATCCAGTGCCTTACTGGCATACTGCATCAGTGAAAGACTCCTGCCACTTTCCCTGGCACTGTTAAATGCCCCGATATCAAATACAATATGTCGATAATTTCCCTTGCCAAACAGCTGTCTCCATAAGCAAAGCACAATCCCGCTCTGCATTCCGTGAGAGAGCACCAGATCATACTGCTTCAACCTTGGAAGCACCCGTAATGTCTGCCAGATATAGAAGCGCAGTTTATTTTTTTCAAATCTTTCAAGGAACGGGAAAGACCGGATATCTACGACATCCACCTGATACTCCTCTCCCTGCCCATTTTCAAAATACCGAAAGAACCAGTATGGCTTTCCTTCTGCCACATAATCCGGCGGCTGTTTATCCGGGGGCGGATCCTTCACATATTCAACTTTCCAATTAACAAGTACCAATATTTTCATCCGCTTTTACCCGGCACCTTTACTCTCAACACATGACCATTATTCACTGAGTCGGATGACCGCAATGTCTCCCATCTTCTGCACACAGTCCTTTGAAGGATAAATTCCCATGTCCTGCAATTGCTGTGAATCCAGAATCGTCTCACGTTCCTCATCCGTAACCCGCTCATAATTAACACCACAGTAATATTTAAACAATTCAATCCAGGAATTACTTACCTGATCGGCACGCCCAAACGTCAGACTATAATCACTGATCATTCCTTTTGTAATGGTTTTATAAGTGTCATCCACAAAAGGATAATTTCCACTCTGCGGTCTTCCGACTACCAGCACCTTCATGCCGCTTTCATACTCATCAAGCTGCTCCAGCCGGTTCTCCATCCCATAAGCAAGCATTTGAAACTTATTGGATTCCGCCTGCAGCATCCGTGCAAACACTCCAATGAAAACGCACATAAATAATGCCATATATATTTCACAGATCCGTACAGGAAACCGCATCACCTTAGTTCTTATGTATGGTAGCAGAAGCAGCGGCAGAAGATAGATCAGGTTCATGGTGCAAAGCATCAGCATACCAGTTTCTGCATATACCGAAGTTCCGGGAGCCAGCAAAATCACGATTTCCAACATAACAGGAATCATCACAATTAATCCGGTTGCAGC
>USDI01000319.1 GCA_900553305.1 uncultured Lachnospiraceae bacterium | reverse complement strand
CTGCTGAAAAAACCTCATATCCGGATTTTTTCAGTGAAAATGTAATTCCACGATTTAAATTTTCATCATCTTCAACCACGAGTATACCTGGCATAGCATATGCACCTCTCTTTATTAACTATTTTTCCTCTTCGTTACATATTTGTTCTGCCTCAATATCCTCGGTAGTGACTTTCCCTGTAATATCCCTATAGGCTTCTTTTATTCCATTTTTGACCGCCCACTTAATTATAAAATATAATGCAAGTAAGACGATTAGTGCTGTGCCAAAACTAATTCCTAATTCTTCAAACATTTCATCACCTCTGTCAATTCCGATTTACAGACTTCTCGTATATATATTTTACCACGTAATTTTTCCAAAACACAGACTTCTTAACCCTTATTTTCATCCCCTAATTTACTCCGAGCTTCTTCGATTGAAAAGGGTGGAAGCTACTACTCCCACCTTTACACTTATACTTATCTCATCAATGTACCATTGAAATTTTATTTTCTACTGATATAAAATGTATCAATGGCTTTACTTACAAACTCTGCTGTGCCTACTCCTCCAACATCATCGATATTTTCCGTAAGTTCTCCTCCACCGGCATACATTCTTCCAAGGCCGCTTAAAATCTTATCAGAACATGTATAAAAATGATCCGTAATGTAATCCTGAAGTTTTCTTACATGCACCTGCACCTGTTCATCTGCTGGATCCATTTCTTTCATCTGTCCGAATTCAACAAATAATTGCATAAACTCATTTGTAACGGTAGCTTCATCATCTTTCGTCCAGTTCTTTGTTTTCTCTTCAAACTCCTTGTACTCAGAGGTTTGTCCCCATTGTTCTTTTGCTCGTTTAGAATACTCATCAATCTTTCTTGTATCAAATACTTTAAAATCCATATATTTCACTCCTATTCCTTTTATTCCTCGAGCGAAACTAATAAGATTTTCAAGATGCTCTTTTTTCATAGTTAGCAATTCAATCTGCTGCTCTAATGCTTTGTTCCTGTCAAAGTTAGGGGCATCGATTATCTTTTTAATCTCCTTAAGCGGAAATTCCAATTCTTTAAACAGTAGAATTTGTTGCAGCTTTTCCAAGGATGTATCGTCATACAACCTATAACCAGACTCTGTATATTCAATAGGTTTTAAGAGTCCAATGGTGTCATAATACTGCAGAGTGCGTATACTCACTCCAGTTAATTTACTTACCTCATTCACCGCCATCATTGTTATTTCCTCCTCTCGATAAGCATATTGTAAACTATTACGCAACGTAGGAGTCAATAGCTTTTTGAAGAAATCAAGTTTTACTATCTTTGCATCCTTTCGTTTACTCTTCTTTACAGGAATTATTGTAGATAAACACGGAGTAAAAATCGTTTCCCAAACAATAGACAAAAAGTATATTCTGAATAGACTTTTTTCAATGAATCAAAATATTTATAAACGGAACACTGATTTTAATCTTAATTGATTATATTGAAATTAGAATGGCTCAGACCTCAGTAAAAGATGTTGCTTTTTCTCACATAGACCTTCTGAAAACAGTCGTTGATTTCAAAAAAAATAATGTGTCTTGTCTGCGAGTAAACTCGCGCAATTCACATTACCTCTTTTTTTGCACGTCTCATGCCAATTCAAATGTTCCCTGCGGGAATCGAACCCACAACTACAGCTTAGGAGGCTATTGTTATATCCATTTAACTAAGAGAACAAAGATCTACGGAAAATTAATGTAGCCCTGCATCCAGATTGTGCCTTTGAAGCGACGTCCAACTGCAGGCTCACCATACAAATCCGCTTTGTTAATACAAATATCAAATTGTAAATCATTACAACTCAATATCATAACACAAACTTCTTCATCTGTAACGATATTTTTTACAAAATTAAAATCTACGATTTCTCCAAGGACAGAATACTGGTCACATTCTACTCCATATGGCATAAAATAAGTATCTACCAACGTGAAAACATCTTCCTTATGAATCCGTTTGGAAATAGCAGAATAGGTATCCATATCATCCAGAGTCAGATTTTCAATGGCTTCTTCATCTCCGTTGCGCGCTGCATTCAATAACTGACTGCGGTCACGAAGCGTCTGCTGGTTACGGATCAGGTCTTTCTCTGTTTTCTTTAACGGCATCATAATTGTGCCGGACAAAGAAAGTGCGGAAAGAGTCAATGTCGTTCCACGGATCGGCAGATTATTGGAATTCTTGGCCTTTACATAAGGAATCATATTCTGAAGATAAAAAATCAGTGAAACTCCAATACGGACATCATCCGCACGATCTCACG
>USDI01000318.1 GCA_900553305.1 uncultured Lachnospiraceae bacterium | reverse complement strand
ACATGAAGAATGACGTTGCTTCATATCTGGTATGACCGTGGTGTTGGTTATCCGGAAATTTACAGCCCGTGGGGAGAGAAAAATGCGCTTCGGGGTGCACTCGTTGTGACATATCGTGATGGGACACAGCAGGTTATCGGAACGGATGAAGAATTTCAGGTGACGCTGAATGGTCCCATTCGTAAAAATGATGTCTACCAGGGAGAATTCTATGATGCATCGAGAGCCATGGCTTTCAGTGATTCTGATTGTATAAAGGATAATGTAGAGAACAATACAGAAGACAATACAGAGGATAGCAAGACATTGACGGTAAAATACCAATGTGGCATAGCAGCTGTTACGTGGCAGCCGGCAGCCGTAGATGAAATCGATCCCCGATATGATGAGATTCCTTATATTGGCAAAGCAAATGAACCAATCCGGTGTGCGCAGGAATTAACGCCGATATCGGTGTCAGAACCGGTAAGTGGTACCTGGGTATATGATTTTGGACAGAATTTTGCCGGTGTATGCAGAGTTAAAATGAATGCGGATGAAGGGGATCTGGTCACGCTTCGTTATGGTGAAGCTTTAAATACAGAGAAGCTTGGCAATAAAGATGATGCGATAGGTACAATATGGACAGAAAATCTGCTGACCGCAGATGCGACGGATTATTATCTCGCAGTAGACGGGGAACAGACTTACCAGCCGGTATCGGTGTATCATGGATTCCGGTATTTACAGATCACGGGTCTGAAGGAGGCTCCTGCGTTAGAGGATGTAACCGGTATTGTATTATCTTCGGATCTGGCTTTGACGGGTGAATTTGAGTGTTCCGATGAGCTGGTGAATCGGTACTTTAGTAACGCAGTATGGAGTCAGAGGAGTAATTTCGTGGATAATCCAACGGACTGTGCGCAGCGTGATGAGCGTCATGGTTGGGCAGGTGATGCACAGATTTTCTCCGGGATGGCATGTTATAATAGCATGACGGATGATTTTTACAGAAAATATCTGACAGAGCTGTGTGCTCTGCAAAGTGAAGACGGCGCATTCCCTGACATGGCACCCAGAAACTTTGGAACGGGCTGGTCTGGCCGTGGAGGAGCCGGTGGCAACAACTGCTGGGGAGATGCGGCAGTTGTGATTGCATGGAATCTTTATACACAGTATGGAGATGTCAATGTTCTGGAGGCGCATTATGAAGCATTGTGCAAATGGGTGGATTATCTTGAAGAGCATTCAGAGAATGGACTTCGTTCTGAAGAAACAGGATATGGAGATCATTTTTCAGTAGAAAGTACCCCCAAGGGGCTTACGGATACTGCATGGAGTGCCCATTCCGCAGAGCTGTTATCTAAGATATCCACAATACTGGGGAAGAAGCAGGAGGCTGTCCACTATCAACAGTTATTTGAGCAGTTCCGGGATGCATGGCTTAACGAATATGTATCCGAAGATGGTATGATTGAGTGCTATTCCCAGACGGCGTATGCGCTTGGGCTGGAATTTCAGCTGTTTCCGGAGGAGCTGCGGCAGACGGCGGCAGACTGCCTGCTAAACAATATTACCTTTAACCGGTACGAATTCCATGTAGGTTACGCGGGGCTTCCCTATCTGTTACCGGCATTAAGTGAAGCGGGATATTCTGATACAGCATATGAGATGCTGTGCTATAGCGGAGAACGTTCCCTGCTTTATCCGGTAACACATGGGGCAACAACGACACCGGAATATTTGTCTGCTTATCAGGAAATCGACGGAGAATTGATTCTTGATGGTTCTCTGAATCATTATGCTTATGGTGCTCCTGCCAAATGGCTTTATACTCATGTGCTGGGAATTCAGAGTGATGAAGAGCATCCGGGATTTAAACACTTTTATGTGAAGCCGGAAGTGACCGGGAAATGGACTTATGCCAAGGGAGCCTATGAGAGTATGTATGGCAGGATAGAGGTTTCCTGGGAACAGAAGAAGGATGGGGAAGGATATGAATATCATCTTGTGATTCCTGCAAATACAACTGCCACAGTAGAGCTTGAGGGCATGGAACGTATGGAGTTGGGCTCTGGTACATATGAATTTGAAATTAAGAATTAACGTAATTATTCAGTACAGGTCGAAGTATATGCTGCCAAGATCGTAAGAATATGATTCAGTAATACAAAATCCCATCGGAAAAGCCGATTTGGAATGGATTTTGTATCGTAATTGTGGGGGGGAATGAACAGTTACGAATTCGCTGAAATAGCAAATACGATGCATCAAATGTGAATAGATCAAAAAGATGAGGTCAGGAATGAATAAAATACAGAAT
>USDI01000317.1 GCA_900553305.1 uncultured Lachnospiraceae bacterium | reverse complement strand
CGTTTTGGAATGGTTCTCAATCGTACAGCCCATATCATGAGCTCTTTTCACAAGATATTCTGTCTCCTCCGTAATCTGCTGTCCGATCAGAAAAAAACTTGCAACCACCTGATTTTCTTCAAGAACATCCAACACCCGGTCGGTAATTCCCACAGTCGGTCCATCATCAAATGTCAATGCAACCAGCTTTTTCTCACTCATCCTGTCTATGCCTCCTTATCTCTTTTCAGAAAAAATTGAAATAACTTCCTCTTTAGCAACAAACTTCCATCCAACTTCTATTTTAACCAAAGTAATCAAAAGTGCAAGAATAATCTGTGCTTTTCTACGAAGCTTCCAGCTCCCTGCGATCCCTGGTAATATTCTTCAGCCATTTAAATTTAAAGTAATGAATAAATACAATCGGCATCTTTTCAAACTCATCCAATGTCATTACAAAATAAACCCAGATGGGCGGAAGCTTTAACACATAGGCTGCAATTGCCATCAGCGGCACTGCCACACACCACATCATCACGGTATCGAGAATCATACCAAACTTTGCATCTCCGCCCCCACGGAAGCATCCACAGATCAGACAGGTATTCACTGCTTCCCCAACAAGACGCCAGGTTGTCATAATCATGATCATTCCCAGATAGGAAATTGCGGTTTCGGTCAGCTTATCACTGTAAAATCTGATCATAAACGGACGGATTGCAAGAATCACTCCACTTCCAAGCAGACTCACCAGAAAAGTGATCCGGAGCATTCTGCCCGCATACACCTTCGTTTCTTCAATCTTATTGTTTCCAAGACTCTGGCTGACAATAATTGTGGTCGCATTGGCAAAACCACGGCAGACAATTGCTCCGATATTCACAACCATCACCGCCACGGCATTCGCAGCCACCATATCATCTCCGATATGGCCTAGGATCACGGTAAACATTGATGCGGCCAGGCCCCATACCAGATCATTAATAACGGAAGGGGCACTGATTTTCAGGAAATCCCTAAAGAGAACCCCGGATCTTTGGAACATGGTTTCCACACGGAAACGTATCTCTTTGCTTCCTGCTGAATAAATAAGACACAGAACCGCCTCTACTGCTCTTGCCGTTACAGTACCAAGTGCCACACCGACAACACCAAGCTTCGGTGCACCAAATAACCCGAAGATAAAGGTTGCATTCAGGAATACATTCACAAGCAGGGATACTACATAAATGACCGAAGGGAAAACCACCTTCCCGACACTTCGCAGCGCACTCACAAAAATCTGTGCAAATCCCATAAAAACAAAGGAAAAAGATAATACCCGCAAATAGGTAACTCCCTCTGCAATGGTTTCCGGGCTGTTCGTAAACAGATGCATAATATATTCCGGGAAGAAAAAGGATACCACAAAAAACAACAGTGAAATCAAAAGTACAATCTTAGTGGCAAGACCCAGGATTCTCTCCACGGTCTGGTGATCTCCCTTTCCCCAATACTGCGCACACAGAACACTTGTACCAATGGCCAGTCCATAGTAAAAGCAGAACAAGACAAACGTATACTGATTCGCAAGTGATGACGCAGCCATAGCCGTCTGGCTGACATAGCCTAACATAACCGTATCTGCTGAATTAACCAGTGTACTGATTAAATTCTGTATCATAATCGGGAATGCCAGCTGGATGGCATAAAGTAAAAATTGTCTTTTATTGAGCATCGTATTCATAGTGCATTCTTTTCCTTACATCATAATTCATCCGGTCCTTCTGTTGCATGGATTTTCAATACATGCAGATCCATGCTTCAGAGCTGCTCCGGTATAATCCGTACAAAAAAGAGCAGGAAATTCAAGTGCCTTGAATCTTCTACTCTTTATATGTATGCAGGAAAAGGGACTTGAACCCTCATGATATTGCTATCACACGGACCTGAACCGTGCGCGTCTGCCAATTCCGCCATTCCTGCGAACAAAGACTATTCTACATATTTTTGCCCTTGTTGTCAACAGTTTTTACCTGTTTTTCTTTACGATTTTGCTGAATCTTTTTCTGAGCAGCATTTTTTAACGTTTTTGCGTCTTCCGACCATCTCTTTTTGCTTTTTTCCATGGATTTTTGGAATTCTCTCTGCAGCTCTTCCCATCGAAGATTAAATTCTTCCCTGAACTTTTCACCTGCAATCTCATATAATGCGTGAAGAATGGTATGTACAGCTCTCCGCGTATTCTCATCCAGATCCTTCATGGCCTCATAGCTTCTGGTAATACATCCCTTCAGATCCCCTCCAAATTCAAATACCTCACTGCTCCCGTATGCCGTGTACACGCCG
>USDI01000316.1 GCA_900553305.1 uncultured Lachnospiraceae bacterium | reverse complement strand
AGCACGCAGGCGCATAGAACCACGCGCCGTCCGTGCCGGTCTGCCAAGAAGTGAGAACGGAAAAACCGTATATGATGTCACTCCGGAAGAATTTGCAGAGGATGTAGAAGAAATTATCGATATGGGGGCGTTTTTTGCGGGAGGCTGTTGTAGCTGCAGAATCGTTCTGTGACTCATTCATACCGGTAAGATTCTGTGGCTGTACCGTCTGTGCCTGCTGCACATCTGCATATTCCACCTGTTCTACCGGTGACTTCTGCATGTTCTGTGCATAATTCCAGGCATAGGAACCCTCTTTCGCACTAAGCTTCACATTGGGACAGCCGTCAAATGCCGTATCCTGGATATTGGTTACGGATTCCGGAACCTCCACATGCTGTAAGCTCACACAGTCTTCAAATGCCTTGGCTCCGATACTCTGCGTTGGCAGATGAATCGAAACCTCCGTCAGATTACTGCAATTCGAGAATGCATAGGACGGAACCTCATAGAGACCGCTCCCTAACTGTACCTTCTTAAGAGAATCATTGCCCCAGAAGGCATATGCCATGATTGTCTTTACATCATTGGTCAGATTTAAGGCTTCCTTCTGCGAAGACGGTAACAGGAAGTACAACGTTTCATGCTCTTTGCCATATAAAATACCATCTTCCATAAATAAATAGGGATTGGAATCGGATACCTTAAAATCCGTCAGTGCCTTATCCCCTGCGAAAACACCGCTTCCAAGCTTCTTTACACCGGAGCCGATCGACACATGGGTCAGGACTGTATCATTACTGAAGGCGCCTGCATCAATCTGCTCCACGCCATCCCCGATATTCACCGTCCGCAGATAAGCACAGTTTGCAAATGCACCATTCCCAATCTGCTTTACTTTACCGTCAATATTGACTTTCACAATATTGTCATTGTTGGCAAAGGCCTCTTCTCCGATGATCTGTACATCATCCGGAATAGACACGACTTCCGCCGTGCCTGAATACCGGAGCAGCTTATTTCCTTCCATTTGAAAATCAGATGCAGTGCCTGCCGCCTCCGCATCTGATACCGGTACCCGGGTAACTGCTACTGCAGTCAGCAATAGCAGCACCCCGATTGTTTTTGATATCTTTTTATTCATACCATCCACCTTATGCTGTTCTGGTCTTAGGCAGCTTCCGGTCTCTCTTGAAGAACAGGATCAGTGAGAGACTCGCAAGTCCTAATGCAAGGAACCACTTAGGATGAATCGGATCTCCGGTCTTCGGAGTTGCATCAATTGTTCCTTCAGTCAGATTTGCTGTATTCACATAAATCACATAGGGTGAAAAATGTGTTGCAGTAAAGTTCACACAGGGAACACCATCCACAGTTGTAAATCTGGTATTCAGATCTTCAATGGTTCCTCCCAACGTGGATGCTACTTTATTATTTCCTGCATACTGTGCCAGATCATCCGGCAGCGGTAACGTAATATTCACAGAAATTCCCGAAGTATCCGCAATCTTGGTTCTGCCTGTGGAATCATACAGACTGATGTCCATCGGTAAATACTTCACCCTGCTGATATCTCCAAATTTGGCCTGTAATGCCTGTACAGCCAGATCATTTGCCGTCTGGTCTTCAGTTATCTTAACCACAAAGTTATCGGTAGATCCTGCTACAGTCGCACCCGCAAGGTTCGTATTGGAAATACCCGGCTTCGTTACTTCTACAGTCGTTCCACTGTTGCGGTTCGAATTGCTTCCAGAGCTTCCGTTTGATCCGGAGTTTCCCTTGGAACCGTTTCCAGCTCCATTACTTCCCCCCGAACCCGCAGAGGATCCGTCTCCGGTCTTATACGTTGCCGTAATGGCAACATTGGCTGCCGGCATGGTAAAGGTTGTCGAGGTAGCTTCTGCATTTGCAAACCCCACTCCTGCTGTTGATGTTGTCCACTTGTCAAACTGTTTTCCAACACCCATATCATAAGCATTCAGGGCTACAATTGCTCCAGCCGGATAGCTTCCGCTTCCGCTTCCACCAGATACGCTTACCGTATATTTCTTCGTATTATCACCGTTATTGCCATTATTTCCTGCCGTTGAAGACGGGGAAGAAGATGCACTTGATGATGCACTTCCACCTGGTGATGCACTTGCGCTCGCGGAATTCTTCTCATAGGATGCAACAATATTCATATCCTTGGTTACCTTAGTAAAGTCTTTCGGCACCCATCCCGTAAAGGTATATCCACTCCTTGTCGGAGATTTTGGTTCAACCGCCGCTTCTCCATCATTTACCGACTGTTGGCTAATAATCGTTGTGCCATCATAATCATAGAAAATAACCG
>USDI01000315.1 GCA_900553305.1 uncultured Lachnospiraceae bacterium | reverse complement strand
AATCAGGTTTTTATGTTTTGTTTTGTCGATTAATTTACTAAATAGCACAAGAAGTCCGGGCATCAGGGTGAACACGGACAACAGGCTTAGCATAATCGCTTTAATCAGGACGATGGATAAGTCCATACCAATTTTAAAATGCATGAATGCAAGGGCTCCCAGACCGGATATGGTTGTAAGGGAAGATGCCGAAATTTCCGGAATGGCCTTACTTAACGCTGCAATACAGGCTTCCCGCGTATCCAGTGTCTGATGTTCATCCGAAAAACGGTGGCACAGAATAATCGCATAGTCAATTGCCAGTGCCAGCTGCAATACCACTGTAACCGAATTGGAAATAAATGAAATCGTTCCACACAGGAAATTTGTTCCCATATTCAGAACAGCAGCCATACCAAAGGTCATAATCAATACGGGAACCTCGGCGTAGGAACGTGATGTCAATGTCAGTACAATGACAATAATGACTGCCGCAATGATAACAATGACCTGCATTTCCGCTGCCAGATCTCCCGCCGTATCATCTCCGACCTCAGTATCATAATACACATCATAATCTGCTAACAGCTCCTTCATCCGATCCATCGCCTGCAAACTGATGTCATCAGTTGATGTTCCATCAAAGGTCACATCAAACAGGGCACTTGAATCGTGATAATGATCTTCCGTATGATCAATCTCTGCACTCGCAACACCCTCGATTCCCTCAATATCCTCCTGCAGCTCCAACGCATGCTCGTAAGAGATATTGGAAATCATTACCTTCGCTGTTCCATAGGTAACAAACTGTTCATTCATTACCGTAAGCCCCCGTCTCGTCTCGGTGCTGTCGGGCAGATATTTCGTAATATCATTTTCCACATTAACCCAGTTCGTTGAAAAGAAGCAGAACACCAGAGCGAAGATATAAAGAAGGAAAAACAGGTTTCTTTTGTCCACAATAAAAGTTGCCAGTTTTTCCATTGGCGTTACTTTCGTCTCATTCATTGTTTCATTCATATGCGTACCTTTTCCTAACCATTCTTAAAATTCAGAATCATTTGTCCATTTTTTTATTATAAAAGCATTATATTTTTTTGTACAGAAAAAGCAATAGACAAACCTGTAATTTTGTCCAATAAATTTCAAAAACAGATTAGCTTGTCAGAAATTGGGGAAAGTATTATACTAAGTAGGTTAAAACCTATGAACGAATAAGAAGTAAGGAGGAAATACGCATGGCAAATATTACCAAGGATATGACCATCGGAGAAATTTTAAGAACAAATCCCAATGTGGCGCCGATTCTTATGGAAGCAGGAATGCACTGCTTAGGCTGTCCTTCCGCACAGGGCGAAAGCCTTGAAGAAGCTGCTATGGTTCATGGCATGGACATTGAAGCATTAATGGAACAGATCGCTGCATTATAATTGAGAAGATTTCTCATATGCCAATAAAATGCCCCTGCGGTTCCTTTTTACCGGAATTGCAGGGGTTTTTATAAAATGGTCTTTCCTTTTCTTTCTTCTATTTTGCTTTCAGTGATTCCTTATACGCCTTTTTATTCTCGTACATCCTGCTGTCGGCAAGCTGTTCACATGCTGCAAGTGACATGTCGGAGCTCTTGCTTACACAACAGTAGCCTACACTCGCATGTACGGGATACGGCTTCGGATTACGGTTCTGTTCCTCTTCAAGAAGTTCATACAGCTGCCTTACAAACTGCTCCTCGCGTCCTTCCTTATCATAATAAAGAAGAACCATGAACTCATCTCCTCCCGTCCTGGCACAGATCTCATTCTCCTGTACCAGTTCTGCCAGCACCACAGAAAGCCGTGATAATGCCGCATCGCCTTCTGCATGTCCGAAATTATCATTAATATATTTCAGTCCGTCCATATCAATACTTACAATGGTAAAATGACGGTTTTCTTCTTTGCTCCTGCTATAAAGTGTCGGTAGATAAAATTCATAACCCCGCCGATTATAAAGCCCGGTAAGTTCATCCCGACGATACAGATTGCGGAACTGTTCAAGGTCTGCAATCTCCTTCTGCGCAGCACTGTTCTCCATGGCAAGCGCGAGTGACATCATATAAGCCTGAATAAAATTACTAGGCCAGTCATCTTTTCCAATTAACAATACCAAGTATCCAAAAATTTTATTTTTAAAGTGAATAGGAAATACGATCAGACCTTTCTTTTCTATGGAACCGTTTACAATTGGCGGCAAAAGCATCCTTCGGGGAAATTCTTCATGATAATCCAGCGTTTTCCCGTTTTTCACAAAAACCTTACGAAGAATCATGTTTGTGGTAAAGCCTCCGGTTAAAGGTG
>USDI01000314.1 GCA_900553305.1 uncultured Lachnospiraceae bacterium | reverse complement strand
CGTCATGATAGATACGGACTACCTTGTTCTTACATACATAAACGGAATCTGCACGGTAGATCGGGGATTTCACTTCTTCTTTACCCTTGTGTGCCCTGGTCGGGAATACCTTTTCAAGCTTCGATTCCCATGCATCCAGTGCTTCTTCCATGGTAATCTTCATATCACCATAGGTAAATGCAGGCTCTTTTGTCACCGTTGCCACGATACGGAAATTCAGATCCTCGGTCTCTTCCTGGCTGTCGCAAAGCTCTTTTAACTTCTCTGCATCTTCGACACTCATTTCGATCACCAGATCTCCGAGGCTGTTTTCAAACAGTTCTCTCTCTTTCAGGGTATCTGCAAATGCTACCCCAAGCTGATTACCAAATGCCATCTTGGAAACGCCTGCGGCAAGTCCCTTGGCATCGAGTACATAGGCGGCCTTTACCTTGCCATCCCAGATCAACTGGGAAATAAATGCGAAGGTTCTCATCGCATGATCATAAATCGGAATATCATATTCGTCACGGTCAAACCAGAACTGAACCAGTTTGTCTCCTGCTTCCTTAAGCTCCGGAGTCATCATATGCTTTCCTTCTGCCACATCGACCGCAAAGGAAACAAGGGTCGGCGGTACATCAATTTCATTGAAGGTACCGGACATACTGTCTTTACCGCCAATGGAGGGAAGTCCGAATCCAAGCTGTGCATCGTATGCGCCAAGCAGTGCTGCAAACGGCTGGCTCCAGCGTTCCGGATCGGAAGTCATTCTGCGGAAGTATTCCTGGAAGGTAAAGCGTACCTTACGGAAATCCCCACCGCCTGCTACAATTTTCGCAAGGGATTCCGTCACTGCATAAACGGCTCCATGATACGGGCTCCAGGAGGACAGGTACGGATCAAATCCATAGCTCATCATGGTTACGGTGTCGGTCTTTCCCTTTAATACCGGAAGCTTCGCAACCATGCTCTGGGTCTCGGTCAACTGATATTTACCGCCATAGGGCATCAGCACAGAGCCTGCTCCGATGGAAGAATCGAACATTTCCACAAGTCCCTTCTGGGAGCAGACATTCAGATCGTTCAGGGTCTTCAGGTAAGCATCCTTTACATCTTCCTTCTCTAACGCTTCTTCTACTGCAGGAATTGCAAGCTTCTTAAAATAATTATCTTCCTCGGAAGGAATATCCACTTCTACGTTGGTTTCCTGATGAGCACCGTTGGTATCAAGGAAGGCTCTCTTTAAGTTTACGATTTCCTTTCCACGCCACTTTAATACCAGTCTCGGCTCCTCGGTAACCACTGCTACCGGAACAGCCTCGAGGTTTTCCTCTGCCGCATAGGCAAGGAACTGATCCACATCCTTCGGATCCACAACCACTGCCATACGCTCCTGGGACTCTGAAATGGCAAGTTCTGTTCCATCCAGTCCCGCATATTTCTTCGGAACCTTATCAAGGTCCACGGTAAGTCCATCGGCAAGCTCTCCGATTGCCACGGAAACACCACCGGCACCAAAGTCGTTACACTTCTTAATCAGTCTGCTGACTTCTCCGCGCCGGAATAATCTCTGAATCTTTCTTTCGGTCGGTGCATTACCCTTCTGTACCTCTGCGCCACAGGTTTCAATGGAGCTTTCGGTATGTACCTTGGAGGAGCCTGTTGCACCGCCACAGCCGTCACGTCCGGTTCTTCCGCCTAACAGAATAATGATGTCGCCCGGATCGGAATTTTCACGGATCACATTCTTACGTGGAGCGGCTCCCATAACGGCACCGATTTCCATTCTTTTTGCCACATAATTCGGATGATATAACTCTTTTACATACCCGGTTGCCAGACCAATCTGGTTACCATAGGAAGAATAACCGCTTGCAGCGCCACGGACGAGCTTTTTCTGGGAAAGCTTACCCTTTAAAGTATCTGCTACCGGTACGGTCGGATCTGCTGCTCCCGTAATACGCATTGCCTGATAAACATAGCCACGTCCGGATAACGGATCACGGATTGCGCCACCAAGACAGGTTGCAGCGCCACCAAACGGTTCGATTTCGGTCGGATGATTGTGGGTTTCATTTTTGAAAAATCCCAGCCACTCTTCGGTTACCGGACCATCGCCATAGTCCATTTCAACCGGTACTACAACAGAACATGCATTGATCTCATCGGATTCTTCCATATCCTGTAATTTTCCATCCTTTTTCAGTTTACGCATGGCCATAAGGGCTAAGTCCATCAGGCACACAAATTTATCCTTACGTCCTGCAAAAATCTCTTCTCTGGTATCTAAATAGCTTTCATATGTCGTTTCTAACGGAGCTCTGTAATATCCGTCCTTGAAAGAAACGTTCT
>USDI01000313.1 GCA_900553305.1 uncultured Lachnospiraceae bacterium | reverse complement strand
CTTCGTCCTTCCCAGTGATGTGGAAGGAATGGCGATCAGCCTGCTTGAGGCAATGAGCTACGGCAATTGCTGTCTGGTCAGTGATATCCCCGAGAATACAGAAGTGGTTGAAGATAAGGCAGTAAGCTTTCGGAAGGGAGATACCGGGGATCTGCGGGACAGGCTTTCTATGTTGATCACGCATCCGGAAATTCATGACGAATACTGCAGAAATGCTGCAGACTTTATCTGCACGAAATACAACTGGGATGATGTGGTACGACAGACCATGGAGGTTTATGGTTGTGAAGATATTAATGGTAAATAAATTCCTCTATCCGAATGGAGGCTCTGAAACCTATATATTTAAGCTCGGAGAAGAATTACAGCGTCAGGGACATGAAGTACAATATTTTGGAATGGAACACGAAGGAAGGATTGTGGGGAATCATGCGGAGGTTTATACCTCCAATATGGACTTCCATACCGGTAAATTACAGAAGCTCCTTTACCCTTTCCGGATTATCTATTCCAAAGAAGCATACCGGAAGATGCAGACGGTACTTAATGATTTTGAACCGGACGTGGTACATCTGAATAATATCAACTTTCAGCTTACGCCTTCTGTCATTGAGGCGGTACGTGACTGGGAGAAGAAAAATCAAAAAACCGTTCGCATTATTTTTACCGCGCACGATTATCAATGGGTGTGTCCGAATCATATGATGCTGGTTCCTGCAAGCGGAGAACGCTGTTCACGCTGCCTTTCACAGCATGAGGGAAACTGTACCCGGTATCGCTGCATTCATAATTCCTTTGTAAAAAGCCTGCTTGGCACAATAGAAGCTAAATTTTATGACTGGAAAAAGACGTATGCCAAGGTGGATGTGGTGATTTGTCCGAGTGAGTTTATGGAACAGCAGTTAGCAACCAGTCCGTTGTTAAAGTCGAAGCTGGTGACACTTCATAACTTTATTGATGCACAGACTCCCGAGCCTGTAGCAAAGAAGGATTATGTATTATATTTCGGGCGATATACCAGGGAAAAGGGGGTACAGACTCTTTTACAGGCGGCAAAGGCACTTCCGGAAATTCCTTTCGTATTTGCCGGTGACGGAGAATGCAAAGAGCAGGTGGAGCAATGCGCTAATGTCAGGAATATGGGATTTTTACAGGGAAGAATATTGAGCGAAGTGATTAAGGAAGCACGGTTCTGTGTCATTCCATCTGAATGGTATGAAAACTGTCCGTTTTCGGTGATGGAAGCGATAAGCTTCGGGACACCGGTGCTTGGATCAAAGCTGGGAGGAATTCCGGAGCTTGTACGGGATGGCGAGACGGGAGAGCTTTTTGAAGCCGGTAATGTAGAGGCACTTACTGAAAAGATCCGGTCGCTCTGGACAGACCGTAGGAGATGTCAGCAGTATGCAGAAAATTGTAGAAAAACATGTTTTGACAGCGTGGAAGAGTATACTCATAAGCTTTTGAAATGGTATCAGGCTGTTTAGACGGTTCAGAATGAAGGAAAGATAGAAAGATGAGGAAATAATCATGGCAAAGAGAACCTTATACGGAACGGTAATTGTGACTTACCGGTGTAATGCAAGATGTAATATGTGTGACTGCTTTAAGGATCCTACCAAGCCAAGTGAAGAAATTACATTGGAAGATATTAAGAAGCTTCCTGAGATGGCATTTACCAATATTACGGGTGGAGAACCGTTTGTACGACAGGATATCCCGGATATTGTAAGAGAACTTTATAAGAAGAGTAACCGGATTGTTATTTCCACGAATGGATATTTTACGGACCGCATTATTGCACTCTGTAAAGAGTTCCCCAAGGTGGGAATCCGTATCAGTATCGAAGGACTGCAGGAGACGAATGATAAGATCCGTGGCATTCCGGATGGGTTTAACCGTGGGTATAATACATTGAAAACACTGGTTGAAATGGGACATCCGGATGTGGGATTCGGCATGACGGTCCAGGATATGAACTGTGAGGATCTGGTGCCGCTTTATCATATTGCGAATGATATGGGAATGGAATTTGCAACAGCAACGCTTCATAATTCCTTTTATTTCCGTAAGACCGATAACAAGATTGATAATAAATTAAAGGTTGCCCAGAATTTTGAGAAGCTGATTAATGAGTTATTACAGAGCAATTCTCCTAAGAAATGGTTCCGGGCATACTTTAATCATGGACTGATTAATTACATCTATGGTAATAAACGTCTGCTTCCATGCGACATGTCGAAGAATGCGTTCTTCATTGATCCGTTCTGCGATGTTATTCCCTGTAACGGCATGGCACAGAAGGCAGTTATGGAGAATCTCCGTTCTCGTCCTGGAG
>USDI01000312.1 GCA_900553305.1 uncultured Lachnospiraceae bacterium | reverse complement strand
ATGCCGGTGGCAGATAACACGCGTTTTTCTTTTGTATGGCTGGCATTTTCCATATGATTCCTGCGTAGCCGTCTTTCTTCCTCAATCCAGGGAATCCTTGCATCCCTTTCGCACC
Organism: uncultured Lachnospiraceae bacterium; assembly: GCA_900553305.1. Lineage (GTDB taxonomy): Bacteria > Bacillota > Clostridia > Lachnospirales > Lachnospiraceae > Suilimivivens. Next base: position 2,238 of record USDI01000312.1, on the reverse strand, counting down.
ACAGACCGAATTTCATTCCCCGCATCTGTCCAAAAAGTGGAATTTCTGCAACGGCTCTCCGATGAGAAAGATCCAGTTTAATGATATATTCCTGATACTGTTCTAATGGCCCGATAATTGTTGTGACTCTTCCATTGGAGTTTTTCTCAATATAACTGACCCTCATAATTCCATCCGTGTAAATGCTTCTTAAGAATTGTTCTTCTTCCGCACTTACCGGTATAAAGGTCTTTTCTTTCTGACTGCTCTGATCTATCTGATCAGATAGCACAATCGCAAGCTTGGGAATTTTCCGAAGCTCCTCATACACTTCATCCGGCCGGTCTGTTTTGATAAATACATAACCGGCGAAGGTTTTCTTAATACTGATATGTCCGACGCCCTCCTTGCGCCAGACGTCTTCATACAACGGTACAAAACAACGTTCAAACAAAGTATGATCCATCCTCTGATTGATCCAGGTACATACCTGCTGCTCCTGCCCGTTTACTGTCTGTATTACGTACCACATGATAAGTTCACTCCCGATTTTTTCACATAGCTTCGCCATTGCCGCGGTGTTAGCCCCGGCGTAAGCTTATCTTCTATGATCGTTCAAAAACTTCAGGAAGCGTATACTACCCAGAAGATTTCTCACTAACTGTTCTACTTCTTTTTTAACGTCTGCGCCGGTGGGGACCGGCGCAGACAAATCCCCACACTTTAAATAAAAACTAGTTTCTAATTTTATTCAGATTATTAGTTCTGAACGAACATTACAGGACCGGACTGTGTCAGGTCGAGTACGATATGGTCGAGTCTGATTTCCTTAACGGTAACCGGAACCCATTCACCATTAACAAGCTGGAAAGCTGTAACATTCTCTGTACCGGCTAAGCCTTTTACATAGAAGTTAACGGTTACAGTATTTCCTTTTGCTACAGGAAGCTTTGCGTTAACAAGGTTAACGATCTTTCCTGTTGCTGCTGCCTTAGCAGACTTAACGGTTGCAGCGTCAACCTTTCTTAAGGTAACCGTCATATTGGTTGCTACACCATTAACGATGATCTTTCCGCCCTGTCCTACCGGCAAAGTGTCTGTAGATGAGAGTCCGGGAGTAGATACAATCGCATTGTTCGTGTATTCGCCAACAGACATGCTGACTTCAGCTGCTGCTGTCTCAACAGCAGTTGCCTGTGTAGATGCTGCCACTACTGCACCGGCTGACGGTGAAGGAGCTGCGCATACTGCCATAGGCATTACGAGAACTGCTACTGCAGAAATTAATGCAATAAGTTTCTTCATTGGACCAATTCCTCCCTTCTTGCAAAATTAAGTGTGGTTTATATCAACATCTTTCGATGCAGATATCAGTACATTACTCTTCGTCCTCAAAATCATATACGAAGTCGGTTCCATCAAATATCATACGGTCCATGTTTGCCACGCCTGCATTTACAAGTCCTGCCATCACAATGAACTGTCTGTCTCCTGTTGTTGTTCCATCGAGTGTCAGAAGAAAATGTCCGGCTGTAAGATCTTCCCAGCCATCCCTCTTATTCATAGTCATATCCCTGCGGTCATAGTAATCCGCAAGATATGCATTACACCCCTGATAGGTGGTATAATCGTATCTTCGCAAAATATCGCTGCCCTCATCATAGTAAGCAGCATAAATACTGTAGGTATACACATTGTCCGGTGTATAAATATAGAGTGCTTCATGCTCATTGAAGAAATCCGGCTCCTCAAACTTATGTAATTCATAGAAAAGATCCCCTTCCTTCTGATCCTTTCCATGAATCACGGTATTAAAATCACAGAGGTTTGTCTGATTCGGAATCTCGATATAAAGAGCCCCTGTCTCTCCTTCCTGTCCGTCTGCCATATGGTCCTGATAATAAGTATCCGATGTGGTGCTCTGTAAAAGCGGCCGGTCAATATCTGTCCCCGGAATATAAAGCCATCCCCAGATCTCCGGATTCTCTTCCTGTAAAACCGTAAAGTCAATTCGTCCATCCTTTGCCGTTTCAAACTGAAGTCCGGTACGATTCTCTTCTTCTACCTCTGATGCACCCGCCGGTGTCTGTTCTTCCGTTCCTGTTGTATCCTCCCTGTTGTCTGTATTGGAAGAACCACATCCAATTAATATTCCCATGATCAGCAGCATGCTTAAGCATCCACTGATCATTTTTATCCATTTCTTTTTCATTATCTGTTTCGTTATTCCTTTATCCTTTACACATCGCATGACGATTT
>USDI01000311.1 GCA_900553305.1 uncultured Lachnospiraceae bacterium | reverse complement strand
ATCATACATTTTAATACATCACCGGCCGTAAGACCGACCTTTGGTCCATACCAGTAACCGATCATGGTTACAAACAGCATGGAGCAGAGCGTGATGGAACCGCCCCAAGGCATGTTCACGATCTTAATATAAGAGGTGACAAAGCCAAGTGCCAGTGCGACTGCGGAAAAAACAAGCTGCTTGGTAGAAAACGGACTCTTTTTCTGATCCTTGTTCTCTTTGACTCTGGTGCTGATTACTGCTGTCAGAATTACGAGAACTGCAATCAGAATAATCACAGCGACCTCGCCGGCTGTTGTCAATGAGAAGTAGCCGTCTTCTTTGTTTAAAAACAGTGACATAAAAAATCCTCCTTAGACTTTTTACATCGCTAAGGAGGACATAATATGATCCTGTTATCCTGTGCTTCCTTACGCCGGTATTACCCGGTTCAAGTAGTGAGGGTTAATCTGTGTAACAGATAGTAACTGTTCAGCTTTGCCCATTCATAGGCTGCACGACTGAACTGTTACAACAGATAATCTCAGCAAATGCTCCCCTAGCGAAGTGATTGATTTATTTCGGTGATTCCACCGATCGTTATAAAGATACAACGCTTTCCGGCCGATGTCAATCCCCCTGTATGGAATTGCCACCTGGAATCGTCACTTTCTTTATGCCATTCCCTACGCACTCCGATATCGGTTGGTATCTTCATCCGCTACATCCGGATTTCCTCACCCAGCGCAAAGGAATAGATAATCCGTTCCTTTACCTTCTTGCCAACGATTCGTTCTAAGGCTTCCGTATAGTATTCCATCTGGGTGTGATAACGCTTTACCAACTCTTCCCCGGTCTTTACGGCATCGGTCTTATAATCCATAAGAATAAGATCGTCACCCTCTTCAAAAAAAGCGTCGATGATTCCCTGAATCAGCACCTGCTCCTCATGCGGGAACTGCGGCTTTACGCGGTCTGCTGCGATGCCAAGTACAAAGGGCTGCTCTTTTTTAAGCTTTTGAAGGTGCTGTGCCTTTGCCATTCTCTGTGCCAGTGAGGATTGAAAAAAAATAACAAGCTTTTTCACAGAAACGGCTTCGCTCCATGGCTTCTGCAACAGCTCTTTCTCTACCATGAGTGCAATCTGCCGTTCCAGTTCTTCCTGCTCCTGTTCCCATGTCTTTGCTTTTGCCTCCAGCACCTTTTCAAAGTCAAGCAGCTCCATCACCCGGTGGTAAGCACTTCCGCGGTCTGCCCCGGACATTCCCTGCTCTTCTAACATAAAGGCAGGAATATACGGCACAATTTCCTTTTCCGGGAACAATTCTCCCGCAAAATCCAGATCCATCTGTGCCTTCTTCAGCTCTGAAACACTGGTCTTTGTCACCAGCTCCTTTAATCCTTCATAAGCATACCGTCGATCCATGCGCTGCTGCAGCTTTTCCTTCTGTGCAAGCTCTCCTTCTGATGCCTCTTCCCTCGTAATCCGGTACACAAACTGTTCTCTTTGCAGAAGCTGTCCGCACTCCCCGGAAATCTCCTGCTCCTTCAGCTCTCCTTCACTGATAAACTGCGCATCAGACAATGCCGGCAGCACAAATTGCAGGAACGATCCGGCATTCAAAAGATCCGTAAAACGCATTCGGCCATCCTCTGCCTTCGTATTTTCATATAATGCAATCTGTTCCCTAAGCTTTTCTCCATCCCTGACAACTGCTGTAAGAATCAGCTTTTCCCTGGCACGCGTCATGGCAACGTAGAGAACACGCATTTCTTCTGCCAGCGTATCCAGACGCATTTTCAGGGAAACCACATTTTTCTTCGTCATACGGCGCTGGATGCGAAGCTCACTGTCAATCTCATCCACTCCCATCCCCAGATCCATATCGGTCACAAGACGTCCTGTGGTATCCTGCATATTGAATTTCTTGGATAAGCCTGCCACGAAACACACCGGGAATTCCAGTCCTTTACTCTTGTGGATACTCATAATCCGTACGACATCAGCATTTTCATCCAGAATATCCGCTTCTCCGTAATCCACCTCATACTTCGACAGCTGCTCGATGTAGCGCAGAAAATGAAAGACACCATAAAAGCTCGTCTGTTCAAAGGCGACCGCCTTAGACAAAAGCATTTCCACATTCGCCCTTCGCTGCTCACCGCCGGGCTTTGCCGTCACATACTGAAAATACCCGGTTGTATAAATCAATGCTTCCAGCAGCTTGTGAATCGGCGTATAAACGGACATCTGCCGGTAATGATCCAATATTGTTAAAAAGTCCGCGATCTTCTCTTTTAAATCTCCTTCATAAGCCCTTAACTGATCGATCAGAGCCATCGGTTTGTTGGCTGCCACTGTCTGCTTCTGCTGAC
>USDI01000310.1 GCA_900553305.1 uncultured Lachnospiraceae bacterium | reverse complement strand
ATCTGTCAAAAAGTGTTGACAAGAGGGCAGGAATCTGCATATTATTATGAGCGGGCACTTAAGGAGATTGAAAGAACCGCAGGAAGGAATAAGGCTTATGAGATCACCCTGCGGAATCTGAATGTCGTTCAGAAACAGTTACAGGATCTGCCGCAGGAAAACATTCATTTTCAGAATGGATTGGAGCTTTGTGAGAGCTTTTATAAGGAGTATGGAATTCCAATGATCCGGACGAAGTTTCCTGTCTATGAAGGAATGATTGCAGCCGGTCTTGTGGGCGAGGGTTCGGAATGTTTTGGGTTTGATGATGAGGTATCGAGAGATCATGATTTCGGACCGGGCTTTTGCCTGTGGCTTACAGATCAGGTATATGACGAGATCGGAGAAGCACTTCAGGAGGAATATGATAAGCTGCCGGATACCTATATGGGTGTGACCAGGATTGATACGCATAAGGCACGCAAGAGTGTCGGTGTATTCCGAATTAGTGAATTTTATGAGCAGTTGACTGGACTTACTGATGTGCCATCTACACAAAACCAGTGGTTATTTTTAGAGGATTATCAGTTGGCATCGGCGACGAACGGAAAGGTTTTCCGGGATGACCTGGGCGAATTTACCAGAATCCGGAATGGAATCTTAAAGTATTATCCGGAGGAAGTCCGGATTAAGAAAATAGCGAGGGAAGCAGCATTGATGGCCCAATCCGGACAGTATAATTATAACCGGATGTTTGGCCGTGGTGAAAAGGTAACAGCTGATATTGCACTGGCAGAGTTCCTGAAACATACCATGTCGATGATTTATCTGTTGAACCGGAGGTACGCTCCCTTTTATAAGTGGATGCATCGTGGTTTACGGGAAATGAAGGTATTGACGGAGATTCAGGATATTCTGACGGCACTCGTCGAACTGCCGAATGGGGATGAACGGATCCCGGATATGATTGAGCTGATTGTGGCAATGATTATTAAGGAAATGAAGAAGCAGGGACTGACGAGTGGTGAGGATAATTATCTGGAGCATCATACCGATAACATTCTTCACAGCATTCCGCAAAAGGATCGGAAGAAACAGGAAGAAGGTTCCTTTAAGGCAGCATTGATTCAGGAAGTGACTGGAATGGAATGGGAAGCTGTGACGAAGAATCAGATGGAAGGGCATAGTGACCAGGATCCGGAGAACTTCGAAGCATTTGCCATGATGAGGCAGAGTATCTATGAAAACTGGACACCGGAAATGCTGAAAAGCCGGATCCATGATCTTTGGATGATGAAGGATAACAGGTGGAATCCGGAGATAACTGAGGTGAAAAGGGAGATTGTAGAAGAAATTGTGAAGGTTCAGATGGACTGGATGGAAGAAGCACAGGTACAGTATCCAAAGACGACCGGTATGTTAGAGGGATTTTTTGGACCGGAGGAGCTTCTGGCTTACTCTGATGAAACGTTGGATCTGTACGGAAGATTTATTGCACAGCTTTGCGGGGAAGGAAAGAATCTGGCAGAACTGACAATGCACAATCTGGCCTTGCTTTGCGGCACCGGTTCTTTGGATGAATTCGAGAAAAATCTGTAAAGAATAAAACTTTGTGATAATTTTTTGAGGGTGAGAACAAAATGGAAAAAGCAAAATCCTATGAAATTGATATGTGCCATGGGCCTTTGTTTCGAAAAATACTGTTATTTACGCTGCCACTGATGCTTTCAGGAATATTACAACTGTTATTTAATGCAGCGGATGTCATTGTGGTTGGACAGTTTGCCGGTAATGAAGCATTAGCAGCAGTGGGATCCACGAGTGCATTGACGAATTTGCTGGTAAATCTGTTTATCGGATTATCGGTTGGTGTTAATGTGTTGGTAGCACGCTTTTATGGAGCACAGCAGGAACAGGAAGCGCAGGAAACGGTACATACGGCAATTGTGGTGAGTGTTTTAGGAGGCATTTTACTTGCTTTTATCGGAATTGTACTGGCCAAGCCATTGCTTCAATGGATGGATACGCCGGACGATGTCATTAATCATTCCGTACTTTATATGCGGATCTACTTTGCGGGAATGCCGGTGATGCTGTTATATAACTTCGGGAGTGCTGTTTTAAGAGCGATTGGAGATACCAGACGACCGTTATATTTTCTGGCGGCGGCAGGTGTGATCAATGTCATTCTGAATCTGATTTTTGTGATCAATTTTCATATGGGCGTTGCGGGCGTAGCACTTGCAACGATCATATCCCAGTGTGTCTCTGCACTCCTTATTCTGCGGTGTCTGATGAATAGTGAGGGCTGTATCAGGGTAGAATGGTCCAAGCTTCATATTCATTGGGGAAAGCTTGGAAAGATTGCGCAGATCGGGCTCCCGGCGGGAGTACAGGGC
>USDI01000309.1 GCA_900553305.1 uncultured Lachnospiraceae bacterium | reverse complement strand
CATATTGTCATAATTTGCATGGCTCTGAATAGTTAACAGATCGTTCCGCCGCCGAGCACATATTCTCCATCATAAAAGACACACGCCTGACCGGGTGCAATGGCACGGACCGGCTTTTCAAATGTGCACAGGATTTCATCCCCGCCGGTCTGTTCGATCCGGCACCATTCGCCCTTATGGGAATATCTTACCTTGGCAAAGGCTCTCCTTGGCTCTTTTAAATCTTCCATTCCCATAAAATTCAACTGATTACAGATAAGGGAAGACGAATACACATCCTCAAGTGCAATCACAACCTCATTGGTTTCCGGCCGGATCTGTGATACATAAATCGGATGTCCCATGGCAATACCAAGTCCCTTTCGCTGTCCGACGGTATAATGCGTAATTCCTTTGTGGATTCCGAGGATTTCTCCATCCTCTGTCACAAAGTTTCCGGGTCCCGGCATCCGGTCCGGCGCCTCTCTTTGTAAAAAGGCTCCATAATCCCCGTCCGGCACAAAGCAGATGTCCTGACTGTCTGCCTTATGTGCAACCGGAAGATGATGCTCTTCTGCGATCTTCCGGATCTCTTCCTTCGTATAATCACCAACCGGCATCAGGGTATGTGCCAACTGGCTCTGCGTCAGATTATAAAGGGCATACGTCTGATCCTTGCGCGCTGTTACAGAATTGCGGATCGCATATCTTCCATTGGGAAGAACTTCGACACGGGCATAATGTCCGGTTGCAATGTAATCTGCTCCGATTTCCAGGGAACGCTGGAGGAGCGACTCCCATTTCACGTAGCGGTTGCAGGCAATACAGGGATTCGGCGTCCTGCCGTGCAGATACTCCTCCACGAAATAGTCAATGACCTTCTTCTTAAATTCCTGCCGGAAATTCATCACATAATAAGGAATGTCCAGCACCTCTGCCACCCGTCTTGCATCATCAACGGCAGATAAGCCACAGCAGCCTCCCTGATTGGAAACCTGCTGTGGCTCCTCCTCCTGCCAGATCTGCATCGTCACACCGATGACATCATATCCCTGTTCTTTTAACAGACAGGCTGCCACGGAGGAATCCACTCCTCCGGACATCCCGACTACGACTTTCTTTTTCATGCGTTATCTCAACTTTCTATCCCTAACGCTGCTTTATTTATTCCGGATCATCCTCGTGAATATCGTTCTTCGGCTTCTTCAAGCCTTCGATGGTAATACCGTTCTTCTCCGCATAATCCCATAAAGCAGCATGTACTGCTTCTTCTGCCAACAAAGAACAGTGTACCTTCGCAGGCGGTAATCCGTCAAGTGCTTCCATAACGGCCTTGTTGGTTACCTGTAAGGCCTCCTGCACCGTCTTGCCCTTCACCATCTCGGTTGCCATACTGCTGGTTGCTACAGCCGCACCGCATCCGAAGGTCTTAAATTTACAGTCCTGAATCACCTGATTGTCATCAATATCCAGATAAATCCGCATAATATCGCCACACTTGGCATTGCCGACGGTTCCTACCCCGCTGGCATTCTCTATTTCACCCATGTTTCTGGGATTCGTAAAATGATCCATTACTTTTTCACTGTACATGATAGGTCCTCCAATCAAATTTTCCATCCGGATTGCTCTTTATAAAATCTGCGTACAAGGGAGACATTGCCTGCAGACGGTCTACGATCACCTTTAACTCACGGACCACCGTATCCATTTCTTCCTTCGTATTCTCATGGCTCAGCGTAAGGCGGAGTGAACCATGTGCCATTTCATGTTGCAGTCCGATCGCAAGCAGTACATGGGAAGGATCGAGAGATCCCGATGTACAGGCGGAACCGCTGGATGCACAGATTCCCTTCATATCCAGCATAATCAGCATAGATTCTCCTTCGATAAACGGGAAGCTGAAGTTCACATTGTTCGGCAGACGTTTTAATCTGCTGCCGTTTAACTTGCTGTTCGGGAAGTTAGCTTCAATCTGTTCAATCAGATAATCCCTGAGTTCTGTTTCCTTTTTCTGATTTGCTTCCATATTCTTCATGGCAAGCTCTGCTGCCACACCAAGTCCGACAATACCGGGCACATTCTCTGTACCGGCTCTTCTTCCCCGCTCCTGCGCACCACCATGGATAAAGGAACCGATCTTTACGGCGTTACGGATATAAAGGAAGCCTATACCCTTAGGTCCGTTCAGCTTGTGTCCGCTTGCACTTAAAAAGTCAATCTGCATGTCCTCAACATCAATCGGAATGTGTCCGTAAGCCTGCACGGCATCCGTGTGGAACAGAATGTTGTGTTCCTTTGCAATCTCTCCCACCTCTTTGATCGGCTGGATCGATCCGATTTCATTATTGGCTGTCATAACCGAAATGATTTATTTAGATAACGCAGCCACAACAAAGTGC
>USDI01000308.1 GCA_900553305.1 uncultured Lachnospiraceae bacterium | reverse complement strand
CCAATGAAAAGCTCCTAGTAGAAAAACCGCCAGATTTGATTTGCAAATTTAGCGGTTATTTCGATCACTTCTTTATTATTTTAACATTATTGACAGCAATCCGTCAAACATAGCTTATTTCCTATTTATGTTCCGGCATATCTTTCAATAATTACTTTTCCCCGATACCTTTCATGTAGCGGTCAAATACCGGAAGCATCTTGTCCGGGCTTGCCAGCCATCCCTCGTGTCCACAGGGGAACGGAATAATATCGGGGTTTGCAAAATGCTGCCGATACCGTTTCTGGTATTTCTCTCCCATTTCTTCCGCATAGAAAACATGAACGGTAGAACCGGCTACCTCAATATGATCATCGATCTTCGTTACCAGATCGGAATAAAACTGATTCTTTCCGGTCTTCGGATCAATCTTCTGAATGTTGGCAATCAGTCCTTCCATAATGGAAAGCATAAAGGTGCCATCACTCTCTTTGCCATCCGGCGTAGTTCCTATGCTCATATTCTTTTTCGCCATCTGCTTCTTCATTTTGGCAATGGACTTCTCAGGATCTTTTGCAAAACCGCTCATCACCTTCCAGACCAGCGCAGTCTCTATTCTGGCTGCAAACGGAGAAGCCTGATCCATGTCCGAGCTTCCGATAAAAATATGATCAATATGAATCCTTTTTCTTTGTAATAAAAGGGAGGCAAAGCTTCCACCCATGGAAGATCCGTATACCCCATCCAGCTTCCCGTTAAAATGCTCCTTCACATAATCTTCGATCTTCTCTGTTTCTTCCGTCTGCGTTGTGAAAATCTCTCCACTGTCATCATATCCCGTATAGTTCACACACAGTAGATGATAATGCTCCTTTAACGGATCCAGAATCCTGCTGAAATTCATCTCCCAGGTACAGCTTGTTCCCGGTAATAACATCAAAGTTTTCTCATTCTCTTTTCCAAACTCTGTAACTTTCATTGGTTTCCTCCTATGCTCCCCGCATATGTTAGTTTGTTCTAACCATATTTATACTAACACTTCGTACGGATTTTGCAAGGTAGGAAACATGAGATCTTTATGCTTTCTGATAATACTTTGCCTGTGCATTCCACAATGCAAAATATTGTCCGGTCTTATCCTTTACAAGTTCTGTATGTGTTCCCTTTTGTACAATCCTTCCACTATCAAAAACAGTAATTTCATCGCAAAACCGACAGGAGGATAAGCGGTGACTGATATAAATTGCTGTCTTATGTTCCACCATGAGGCTGAAATCCTCATATACCCGGGCTTCGGCAAACGGATCCAAGGCTGCTGTCGGTTCATCCAGAACAATCATTGGTGTGCCCTTGTAAAGAGCCCTTGCCAAAGCTATTTTCTGCGCCTCACCACCGGAAATTTCCAGTCCTTTTTCTGATATATCCTGATACAGATAGGTATCCAATCCCTCCTCCATCGCAAGATACCGGTCATAAAAAGAGACTTTCTTTATGCATTCTTCCACCCGGTTCCGGTCATAGTTCTTATTTGCTGCTATGTTCTGTCCCAATGTGAAAGAAAACAGCTTAAAATCCTGAAAAACAAATGCAAACAGACTCATATATTCTTCATAATCATACTTTTTAATATCGATTCCATTAAGTAGAATTTCCCCTTCCGTCGGATCATAAAGTCTGCAGAGCAGCTTCACAAAGGTGGTTTTTCCTGCACCATTAGTACCTACAAAAGCCTGTTTTTTTCCAATGCTCAGTCTGGTATTGATATGATTGAGAACATAAGTGTCACTGCCCGGATATTTGAAAGAGACATTCCGGAATTCGATTTCATAATCGTTTTCCCCGTCATTGCAGAAAAAGTTCTTCTCTACGGGAAGTTTTCCCTGATATTTGTTATTGGGAAGATCCAGATACTCAAACAGCTTTTCCAAATGCTCCGTATAAATCCGGTTCTCAAGATAAGACAGCACGAGAAATCCGACATGGTTCGCCAGTTCGGTAAAAGCTCCCACATACTGCACAATGCTTCCTGTTCCAAACGCTCCCAAAGCTGCCTTCGTTACTACAAATAAGTAACATAATGCACTTCCTGTTCCTTTGGCCAGATAGGTAAACCCCTTATAGGAACTCATTTTATTCAGATAGGCATTGTCCTCTTCATTGTGCGCCTCCATTTTTTCAAATTCACGCTCTGCCATTTTTTCCTGCCCATAAATGCGGACATCCTTTGCCCTTCTGGTATTATCATATAACTCGTGCCCGAAAAACTGAAAGGTCCTGTTAAACCAGACCGTTCCTTCCGTCCATTTGGCAAATACGTGATTTTCCTTTTTTTCCAAAAGATAATAAACATATCCAAGCAAAATCATGACCGCCAGAATCGCAGGGAGCCACAGCCATGAATCCA
>USDI01000307.1 GCA_900553305.1 uncultured Lachnospiraceae bacterium | reverse complement strand
GGATCTGTATCATTACCCGGCAGCCGTGCTTTCCGTCATCCGCAAGGCACTCTGTGCTGGGCTTCCGGTACATATGGAAGGGAACAGTGGAATCCAGATGTTCCTATATGACAATAATAAGTTGATTTTACGCTCCGATGTGGCGTATTATGAACATGTAACCCTTCACTTTAAAGAGGATGTGAAGACGGTGAAGGAGCTTACCACAGGAAGAACCTATGAGGTTAAGGATCATGAACTGACCCTGCAGCTGTCTTCCTGCGTAAATTATGTATTGTCTTATATGTAACTATTAACAGCCATACGGATTATGACAATGTAAACGTCGAATGCCTGTGTTCGTAAGGACATCCGGCATGATTTATATGGTTCTGAATAGTTATATGTTTTATGGGCAGAACGGAGGCGTTTTGAAGAAAATATTGCGAAGAATCGGAATCCTGCTGGCTGTATTGCTGGCGGTGTGTATTGGCTACGTGATTTATGTCATGGTGGCATATTACCGGCTGCCGGATAACCAGCCACTGACCGTTTCCCAGTCGGGAGAATATGCACAGTTTGAGGATCGTGCTCCCGTTACAACGCGGAAGGCGTACTGGGTTATGACCTACAACATCGGATTTGGCGCTTATCAGAGAGATTACAGTTTCTTTATGGATGGAGGTAAGTACTCCAGAGCCAGGGATGAAGAAAGTGTGATTGCGGATATCTGTGGTGTAGGAGATGTCATTAATAATACGGCGGCAGATTTTGTTTTCCTGCAGGAAGTGGATATTGACGGGACGCGTTCCTACCATGTGAATGAGCTGGATCTGCTCAATGAGTTTGTGACAGGATATTATTATACCTTTGCACAGAATTATGATTCGCCGTATCTGATGGTGCCACCATGGGAACCGCATGGGGCGAACCAGTCCGGACTGGTCACCTATTCGAGAGGAGAAATCACGGATGCGATTCGCAGAAGCCTGCCGATTTCTGCTGGATTCAGTAAGTTTACCGATCTGGACCGGTGCTATTCCATTTCGAGGATACCGGTGGATAACGGAAAGATGCTCTGCCTTTATAATGTACATCTGTCTGCTTATGGAAGCAGTGAAGAGGTACGGAGCGGCCAGCTCGGTATGCTGTTTGCCGATATGAAAGCGGACTATGCGCGTGGAAACTACGTGATCTGCGGGGGGGATTTTAACCACAATCTCCGGGCAGATGCAAGCTCCAATGCGCCGGAATGGGCGCAGCCGTTCCCGAGAGAAGAGCTTCCGGAAGGCTTTCGCATGGGAATGGATACCCTCAGGGCTGCCGAGGATATTGCACATGATACCTGCCGGAATGCAGATGAGCCTTATAATGAAGAGACAACCATGACGGTTACACTTGATGGATTTATTATTTCCGATAATATTGCAATTAACTATTATAAGCATTCCGACTGGGGATATGAATATTCGGATCATGATCCGGTTGTTATGCAGTTCTTTTTAAATTAAAGATAATTGGTTTTGGACATATTACAGCTTTTCGAGGCATTTATATCCGGAAATTCTTTGAGTTTTGGATATAAGTGCTTCTTATTTTTTATTTATGTCCAATATATGTTAAAATGACTTCATATTTTGACTGGAAATGCTTCATTTTGGACATAAATTACAATTTCGTTAGTAATATATCCAAAACTGTTCCGTGACCTTACTGCTATGATGGTTGTGAGGAAATCTAAACTTTAATCTAAACTTTTGATTGGACTAAATCAAGACTAAATTGAGACTAAATTAAGACCAAATTGAGACCAAATCGAGACTAAATTGGGGATAAATGGTTCACAATCATAGCTTCACAATCATAGAGAGGATAAGATAGAAAGGATAAGATAGAAAGGATAAGATAGATAGGATAAGCTTCAAAGGTTATCCGGTATGGAAAGGACTGGTTTTGCACATACTATCTCTGAAAGAAAAGTAAAGAACCGTATTTTAAATGATATTGAAACGGAGCAGGGATGGTATGGGCAGTGAAAACGGAGCAGGTAAAACTTTATATATCAGGGCAGATCAGAATACAGAGGTGAAGGAGCCGTGCGTAAGCGTCGGGGACATTGCCTCTGTGTTTTGTGCAGATGAGCATATCATGGCGAAGGTAAAGGCACTTACCGTATTCCGGTTTCATAAGGAGGCACCGAAACGGCAGGTAATCAGCATATTGAAAGTGATTGAGCTGATTACAAAGGAGTATCCGGGAATCCAGGTGGAGAATCTGGGAGAGACGGCGGTATTGCTTGAATGGATTGATGTGGAGAAGCATAAGGGACCGGTACAGTGGCTTAAATTGACATTTGTCTCTATGATTACGTTTTTTGGCACCTCGTTTACGATTATGGCCTTTCAC
>USDI01000306.1 GCA_900553305.1 uncultured Lachnospiraceae bacterium | reverse complement strand
TGACCGGGAGACGGGAGAGGAGCTTTATCTGGACGATATTCTTGCATGCTCTGAAGAAGAATTTAACGCCGTGGTAACCCGGAAGTTTGAAGAGCGGTATGGCAGATATAAAGAATGGGAAGGGAGACTTGAGAAAACTTCGGAAAAAGTCGGATTTCTGGAGGATCATCACTTGAAAGCAGGAGATTATTATCTGACGGAGAAAGGTCTTGTGTATTATTTCGGAGCCTATGAAGTGGCAAGCTACGCGGAAGGAATGCCGGAGGTTCTCATTCCCTACGATGAGCTTGAATGGAAGATTGATTTATCATAATGGCAGAGCGAAAAAGTCAGGCATTTGTCGAAAACGGCAGATGCCTGATTCTGTATAATGATGTAAAATTTTGCATAAATACTAATCAAAGCATAAAATTGTATTAAATTCCGTACAAGGGAAATGCTGGAACTGTGATTTTAGGCTGGAAAAGTGAATGAGAATGTGCTATCATTAAGCATTATGTGGAGTGCTTTAGCATAGTAACAAATTAATGAGGTGACAAAAATGCTGAAATATATTCTCAAAAGAATATTACTTGCCATCGTGACCATCTGGGCCGTGGCAACCCTGACCTTTTTCCTGATGAACATGGTTCCCGGCGGACCGTTTCTTTCCGAAAAGGCCATCAGTCCTCAGGCAACAGCCGCTCTGGAGGCAAAATATGGACTGGACAAGCCGTTGTGGCAGCAGTATCTGACCTACATGGCAGGCGCAAGTCACGGTGATTTCGGTGACAGCTTAAAACAGAGAGGACGTACCGTTATGGACATCATTACCATGAAGTTTCCGGTATCTGCCCGTGTGGGTGGTGTGTCTGTACTGGTCGCATTGCTGCTCGGTGTTCCTCTTGGCTGTATTGCAGCATTGAAGAGAGGGAAGTTTCTTGATAATCTGATCAGTGTCGTTTCTACCTGTGGAATTGCCGTGCCAAGCTTCGTAATCTGTACACTGCTTTTATACTTCTTCGGTGTAAAGCTGCAGATTCTGCCGACGATGGGACTTACTTCCTGGAAACATTATATAATGCCGGTTATGGCGCTTGCTTTTTATCCGACTGCATATATTATGCGTCTGATGAGATCCTCCATGCTGGATGTTCTCGGACAGGACTACATGCGTACTGCGAAGGCCAAGGGACTTGCAGGTGGCAAGATTCTGTTTAAGCATGCGTTACGAAATGCAATCCTTCCGGTCATTACCTATGTAGGACCGTTACTTGCCTATACTGTAACAGGAAGCTTTGTTGTCGAGAAGATTTTCACGATTCCGGGACTTGGTGGAGAGTTCATTTCTGCAATTAACGGACGTGATTATACCCTGATCATGGGTACAACCATTTTCCTTGCAACATTGATTATTCTTATGAATGTGGTTGTTGATATCGTATACAAGATTGTGGATCCGAGAATTAAATTAAAGTAAGGAGTCAGTCCATGAAAGAGAATCCAATTAGTTTTCAGTTAAAATTAAAACCTGAAGATTTTCTTCCGGCAACCGAGGAAGAGAAGCAGAGTCAGGTCATTATGCGTGAGAGCGTGAGCTTCTGGAAGGACGGAGCGCGCCGCCTTCGCAAGAATAAAGTCGCAATGGTAAGCCTTGTGGTGATTATCCTTGTTATGATTTTTTCCTTTATCGTTCCTTCTTTTTATCCGTATAATTACAAGGAACAGATTAAGGGAGCCAATAACCTTCGCCCGATGCAGTATTCCGAAGAGGAGCAGGCAAGAATCGATGCCGGTGAAAAGGTATTTCCCCATGTCTTTGGTACTGACAAAATGGGACGTGATTATGCCATCCGTGTGATGATGGGAAGCCGTATTTCCCTTCTTGTTGGTCTGATTGCAACCGGTATTATCCTGATTATCGGTTCCATCTACGGATCGGTGGCTGCCTTCTTCGGCGGATGGGTCGATCTGGTGATGATGAGAATTGTTGATATTATTTATACGATCCCTGATATTCTCCTGATTGTATTATTATCCTTTGCACTGAAAGCACCGCTTGCACAATTAAAGGAAGCACCCGGCTTTGCCTGGGTTGGCGTCGTAGGTGAAAACCTGATCAGTATCTTCGTTGTATTCGCCCTTCTTTACTGGGTAGGTATGGCGAGAATGGTACGAAGCCAGGTGCTGATGCTTAAGGAAAGCGAATACGTTACAGCAGCAAGAGCACTTGGTGTGAGCAATGCGAAGATCATTAAGAAGCACCTGCTTACGAACTGTATCGGAACCCTGATTGTTACCACAACATTGCAGATTCCGTCTTCCATCTTTACCGAAAGCTTCTTAAGTTTCTTGGGTATGGGTGTTGCGGTTCCGCACGAGAGCAAGGGTGAGCAAATTGTTTTGGTGACCAACAACAAAAA
>USDI01000305.1 GCA_900553305.1 uncultured Lachnospiraceae bacterium | reverse complement strand
AAACTTTATTTCGCTCTATGGCACCCTGTAAATGTTCCTTCAATTGTTCCTGTCCGACGATATCGCGGAATTCAGCCATATCCGTATCCTCCTCTATGTCAGAATATCAAGCAGTAATCCCCTGATTTCTCCGATTTTAGATAAAATCGCCAGATGATCCTGCTCATCCTTCATTAATTCCTGCGCCAGCTGGTCTAAGTTTTCATCCACCAGACGAATAATTCCATAGACTCTGTGGCGTCCCCTTTTATCCAGAAAGTTCTCTCTGCTGAACTCATGGGACCGGTTCACGATCTCATTCATAAATTCCTTGATTAAACCACGATACCGCTTCATATCCTTAATATCACGCTTTTTGGCAAGCTTGTCTCCCTGCATGGTAATTGCTTCCATCATAGAAGTCAGTCTTGCCTGCAATTCATTCTCTTCCACGTGACTGATCAGGGTAAATTTGAATCCGCCATCGGATTCTTTCACGGGAGCTGCTGCTTCCGGCTGTGTTACCTGCGTCAACTGATTCACTTTCATATCCATGGCTGCACCTCCTGTTTTATTTACATAATTGTTTTATTTATATAGTTTTACTTTGCTGATATAATTACTTCTTGATGCCATACCAGATTTTCGTATCTGTGAATTATTGTAAAATACTCAACAGATATTCTTCTATCTCCTGTACACATCTTTCCAGATCATCATTTTCGAAGACCCGCGTAATCCCTGCCTCTTCCAGCTTTTCTTCTGAAAAGTCAGCAGCATCTGCCAGAAATCTGCGACACATTTCCTCATATTTCGGAGTTTCCTGCCTCCGTTCTCTCTGGATTGCACGCTCTAAACGAATTCCATCATCTACCTCTATATAGATCGGCAATACTTTGTCTCTGGAAAAGTAATCCGCAGTTTTTACAAAAGATTCCAGTGTTCCGATTACCAGATAATTCCGATTCTGAAGGTCTATGTTCCCATCATCCACAGTAAAATACCGCCATGGACCATAGAAGGTCTGATAAACACGGTCCTCAATAATTTTTCCTGCGCTAAACAGTTCCTGATAATGGGCTTCATCGGTAAAATAATATTCCCTTCCATCCTTTTCATGGGCGCGGATCGGTCTTGTGGTATAGAGCACGACCTTATCAAAAGAAATCTCCTTCCATTGCAGAAGATGCTTATAAATCGTATCCTTTCCTGTGGAACTTTTCCCAATTAAGTAAACCATTTTACCCATGATTTCAAAACCCCTGCTGTCTTACATTTATACTTCAATCACACGGATCATATTCGTTCTTCCCGGTACACCGAGCGGTACACCTGCAGTCAGAACAACGGTATCTCCTTTTTTAATATATCCTGCTTCTACCGCTGCCTTGATGGCATCATCAAACAAATCGTCCGCACTGTTTTCTCTCGGGATCCACAACGGCGTTACTCCCCAGTAAAGATTCATCTGTCGGCAGATTCTGGGACTTACACTACAAGCAATGATCGGACAACTGGGCTTATACCGTGCAATCATTCCTGCAGTAAATCCGGAAATGGTTACGGTAATAATAGCTGCCGCCTTTAAATCCTTTGCAGTCGTACAGGTTGCATGGGAAATTGCGGTTGTAGTGTTATATTCTTCTGCCTCACGTCTCTTTAAACGCTCATCATAGTTAATATCCTGTTCGGTACGCTCTGCAATCTTTGCCATTGTGGCAACTGCCTCTACCGGATAAGCCCCTGCTGCAGTTTCTCCGGAAAGCATGATTGCTGTCGTTCCATCATAAATCGCATTGGCAATATCCGTAGCCTCTGCTCTCGTCGGACGTGGATTCTTAATCATGGATTCCAGCATCTGGGTTGCCGTAACAACCTGCTTTCCCTGTGCCTCTGCCATCTTAATCATCTGCTTCTGAATGACCGGTACTTCCTCGAGAGGGATTTCAACACCCATGTCACCTCTTGCAACCATAATACCATCAGAAGCTTCCAGAATCTCTTCCAGATTATGAATACCCTGCATATTCTCAATCTTTGCTATGATCTTCATATGGGAGCCGTGCTCGTCAATAATCTTACGGACAGAAAGGATGTCCTCCTTACATCTTACAAAAGAGGCAGCCAAAAAGTCAAATCCCATATCACAGCCAAACATAATATCACTGACATCCTGCTCACTTAAGTACGGCATCGAAAGCTCTGCTCCGGGCACATTAACACCCTTATGATTGGAAATCGGTCCACCGTTAATAACATTACAGATAATATCGGTATCGGTAATTTCCTCAACCACCATTTCAATCAGACCATCGTCAATTAAAATTGTAGTTCCGACAGAAATGTCATTAATCAGATTTTTATAAGTAATGGAAACTTTTTCATTGGTTCCCAGCATCTCTTCTGTAGTTAAGGTAAAGGTCT
>USDI01000304.1 GCA_900553305.1 uncultured Lachnospiraceae bacterium | reverse complement strand
TGAGGATAAAAATTGTCTATGTGAAAGCCTTTACTTAAGGATTCCATCGACAAACACCTCTTGCCCCTTTTCCATGCAAATACATCCGGTACTATTTTGATGATACAATTTCCAACGGAATCATGGGCAGAAATGAGATCATCGACCTGGCAACCAGATCACTCACTGATCTTGCAAAGGAAGACCCGGCCAGAAAAGCCGAAATCAATGAAGATAAGAGCTTCCTAAAATCACAGAAAATCGGAGTCCACGAAGCCGACATTGAAAAGATAAAAAATATCTTCATGCAGATCCTGCGGGATATAAAAGGAACCATCAATATTCCGCATTCTACTGGTGCAATTGCAACTGCGGAGGCTGTTCAGGGAATTCGGGACGCGTTACCGGACAAGCCGGATTCTGAACTGAATGCGGATGATGTTTCCGGCGCAATCGCAACCTATGTTGGGAAGGTTCTCCCTATGGATAACGGCACTTCGGATCTGCTGAAACAGCTGGCAAAGCAAATGCTGGAACAGTCCATTCCGGACAATACAGAAGGCTCCGACGAGTAGTTTTTATATCCCTTTTGCGACCTCCGTTGTCCCGAAAAATCACTCTGCCCGGCATCGTGATTTTCAGAGACAACTACACCCGAACAGAGCACATTTGCAATCAGGCGACATTGCAAATATCCTCAGTTCTACGGTGTATAAGTTCCACTGACGAAATCAAAGATTTCGAGTGTCACTTATGCTGTCACCGAAAAGTCTCTGCACCGCTCAGATGTTCATCACATTCCTCGCGCTCGCAACCCCTTTCCCGCGCCAGCGGTCACAAAAGGTATAACACACTAGACTTTCCTTCGGAAAATCGTGTGCCAAGTGGAACGCTGTTCCCCTCTGGAACCCCATGCCAACAGGCCATTTCTCACGCCTATTGGACGACCCGGAGCCAAAAGGAGAGCGCCGCCCTCCTTTGGAAACCACCCGGCATTTCCTTCGCCGGTTGTGCGTACAAACCGATCATTTCAGTCAAAATATCCGGCTCAGGAAATGAAAAAAGCATTGTGTTCTCTCTCGGAAAACAGGAGAAAATCACAGTGTTTTTTTGTGTTCCCCTTCAAATTGTCGCCTTGATAAAACGACAATTTTGTGGTAACATATTGGCAAGCCGATGAAAAGGAGATTGTAAACAAATGAGCCTTCCCGATAGTATAAAACTGATACGCCAGAAATCATTTCTGAATCAACAGGAGTTTGCCGACGCATTGGGAGTTGGCCTTACTACTGTCAATCGATGGGAAGGCGGAAAAAGTATTCCCAATCTTGTTGCCATAAAAAAGATTAAGCAGTATTGCGAGAAAAATGATATATCATTTGAGACCGTTGAAACCGAATGGCTTGCGGCAAGAATGGAGGCGAAGAAATGAGCACCATCATTCCGAAAGATCAAATGACCGAGGAAGACATCAAGCTCAATTTCATCACTCCTGCTCTGGTCGGCCGTGGCTGGCAAAATAAGATCACCATGGAAACAAAGGTGCAGTTCACCGACGGCAAGGTGAATATCAAGGGTAACATTGTTTCCAGAGAGCCGGCTAAAAAGGCAGACTATATCCTCTATATCAATGCGAATAATCCTATTGCCATCGTTGAAGCGAAAGACAATAACCACACGGTTTCTTTCGGCCTTCAACAGGCGATGACATATGCCCAGATGATGGACATTCCCTTTGCGTACAGTTCCAATGGGGATGCCTTTTATGAGCATGATTTTCTTACCGGGCTTGAGCAGCAGATCCCTCTGGATCAGTTCCCGACATACGACGAATTATGCGCTCGCTATGCTTCTGAAGCAAATGCCGGAACCGGACTTACTCCTGCACAGAAAGCAATCATCAAGCAGCCCTACTACACCAGCGCGACAACATATGCTCCGAGATACTACCAGCGTATCGCCATCAACAGAAGCGTCGATGCCATTGCAAAAGGGCAAAACCGTCTGTTGCTTGTCATGGCAACCGGCACAGGCAAAACATATACCGCTTTCCAGATTGTATACCGTCTGCTGAAAGCAGGACTTGTGAAGAAAGTTCTCTATCTTGCTGACCGGAATATCCTTGTGGATCAGTCAATTCAGCAGGATTTCGCTCCTCTGGAAAAGACGATCCATAAAATCAATTTTGCAAAGGACGATCCGAACACCATCACTTCTCACGAAGTGTTCTTCTCTCTTTATCAACAACTCACCGACAGAGAAGATGAAAAGGACGAGGAGGATACCGTATCCAGACTTACACAGTTGTTCAACCCGGATTTCTTTGATCTTGTTATCGTTGACGAGTGCCATAGAGGCTCTGCAAAGAAGGACAGCAACTGGCGTAAAATTCTTGAATACTTCAACTCTGCCGCACAGATCGGTATGACGGCTGGC
>USDI01000303.1 GCA_900553305.1 uncultured Lachnospiraceae bacterium | reverse complement strand
CAATCTGATTCTTTTCTGCACGCAGACTATATTCCGTATCCTCATAATATAGGAAAAATCTTTCATCAAGATATCCTATATGATCAACAATCTCCTTAGTTAAAAGCATACAACATCCATTTGCGAAATCGCATTTGTAATCACCATTATACTTTTCTGTGTCTTTTTGATTAAATCCTATCGGTATGGGTTTTCGTATCACTGATGATAATTTTCCACCGGCATACCATATGATATCCGGCTTATCTGCAAACAAGATTTTAGGAACAATAATTCCTTTATGTTTTGTCTGGCATTGTAACATCTTTTCAATCGCTTCTGATCCAATCTCCGTATCATTATTAAGCAATATATACTTTTCTATTCCCTGCTCCATTGCCCAACAAATACCTGTATTATTCGCTTTTGAAAATCCATAATTATCATCCAGGGAAATCACATGTACCTGCGAATGTTCCCCCCAATTCATCTTCAGGTCCTGTAAAGAATCATCGTTGGATGCATTATCCACGACCACTACTATCAGATCTTCTTTCACTGTGCTCTTCAAAATAGATTGAATGCAGGAATTATTAAATTGTTTTCCATTATAATTCACAAGAATAATAGCTACTTTTTCATTCATCACTGTCTCCCACATTACGCCACCGGTTGCGCAAAATACACATAAGAATAATGCCAGAAAACATCAAACCAGTAAAATAAATTTATCAGTACCATGGCTGCCATACAGACCTTTTTCACATCAAATTTCAACTCAAACCAGCGATTCTTCACAATAAGTGGAAGCAATGCATACACGGGAAGAAAATATCTTCCTGACACCCCATAAATCTTCCGATTAGCAATCAGCGTAGAAGCAAAATACATCGCCATAAAGACTCCGAATACCATACCGCCTCCCAGAATTACCACACCAATCCGCTTCCTTCTGGATATCGGGTTCTCTCCCGTATCGTGCAGACTGATAATTGCTGCAAACACAATTACAGTACACATCCAGGATGGTATCGTATACAGATCCCGTCCGGCATATCGGTCTGCTGCTAAAACCTGTCCAAAAGAAGTCGCAAGATATCTCTCCGGATATTTAAATCCTGCAAGTTCCGGGAACAATGAATTTCCAAGAACTGTAATGAAATCCTTTGGATTATTCATGATATAACTGATACTGACTCCGTCCATTTCTCCTGTTGAGGGAGCTAAGCCACTGGTACTTAGTGAAGAAATAGCTGGCCAAAGCTTTATTCCTATGACAAGCATAACTACTCCTGATCCTATAAGCAATAGTACCAGTATCTTCTTAGAAAATGCGATTTTTCTGATTGGCAAAAGCAGCAGCAGGAATACATACCAGATATATACCGTTTTAATAGGAATCATCATGGCACATAACACCACATAAATCACCAACTGCTTCCAACTGATTTTTTCCGACCGGTCATACAAATAATAAAAATACGATGCAAGAAGGATACAAATTCCAAGATTAATTCCATCATAGGAAAATGAATTTGCCAGATAAATTGTCTCCGGAAGCAGGCCAAGACACGCAACAAATACTTTTCCTCTCGGAATCAGCCTTATGGATATAGCAATAAGTACTGTTACCAGAAACAAATTCGTCCATCTCCCAAGCAATAATAACAGATGTCCGCTTCCGCCACAAAGACGCGTGAGTGTCAGCATTAACGCAGACGGCAGATACGCATACCAGGCTCTTGTAACAACTGTACTCTTTTCGCCTGCCGGAACCATATCTGTAACATTTCCCTTTTCAAAGGTTTCATACCAGTCTGAAATGCTTGCCGCATCATGCAAATATACGGCACTGTCATAATCATCTGCGCGAAGTAATACATAGCCCTCTTCATTCTGATATGGAGTGTGTAGAATTTTGCTGGATAACTGATAAGACTCTAAAAAGTGGGCATACTCATCCCCTGCACAGAGCGGTGGCATAACAAAGCCCGAAAAGATTCCCAGCGTAATAGCCAGAATCATATATCCTGTTTCCGGCTTCCATGCAAAGCATTCACACATCACAAGAAGCAAAGCAAGGATCAGCAGGAAAAATACCGACAATCCAATATAAAGATTTCTGTAGTTTCCATTATATTCAATCAATAAAACCTGCAGGGAAATCTGTTTGTCAGTATTCACCTCAACATAATAGTTCCCCGGTGTAAGACTTAAAGGATCCTCTTTCGCAAACTGTGCAATGGTATCACGACTTCCGGTCAATGTAACCCCTTCAAAAGTCTCATCATATATCAACTGATGGTCTTCATCAGAAATTCTGATTTGTATATTCACAGGTTCTTCTGAGCCTTCTCCCTGAACTACAATTTCGCGCAAAGCACCCACGGTTATTTTAATTTTACCGTCAATTACTGCCGGAATATGTGCTGTCGGC
>USDI01000302.1 GCA_900553305.1 uncultured Lachnospiraceae bacterium | reverse complement strand
CCCAACACCGCTTCAATTTGCCGCTGCGCTTTCTGCCATAATGGAATGGCCTGTTCCAATACGCGCGTTCCTGCCGGAGATACATGCTTGAAAGAAGTTGCTGCCGGAAGTCCGGTTGCCTTCTTTAACTCCTTAACAAGCTGCCAGCCATTAAATGCATCGAGGAAATTGATATATCCCGGCTTGCCATTCAAAACTTTAACCGGAAGGTCGCTTCCATCCTCCATATAAATTCTGGAAGGCTTCTGGTTCGGGTTGCATCCATACTTTAATTGAATTTCATTCATGTTTACTGTCCTTTCCTGTTAGATTCATCAACTGGTAATTGTGTCATTACTCATTTTCTACAAGGTTGATATCCATCTCTATTTCTGATGTTTATTAACAATTCTAGTTTCATACTTTCCGGTTGCAATATCAATATATCTTACAAACAAAGAAACCTTATTCTCTTCATTCAGGCTGTTCCAGATGAGATCCGTATATTCATCGATGTCATCTTTTACCTCTACCAGCTTCGGTTCTCCTTCAAAACTCGGAAGCGGATTGCCATCATGCATATAAGTGTGGATAAAACGGCCTTCTCCGGCAACTGGATTATTATAATAGAAAGCAAAACGGTTGCAGGCTTCCGGATTTCCATTGTCACTCTTTAAAATGGACATGGCATAACGGTACTTACCATCCTTTATCTCCATGCTTCCGGAAATTCTGGGAGTATAATTGGGTGCGTCCGGCTCAAATTCACGGCTGCGCAGAGCCTGTTCAAAGTTTAATCCGTTTCTCATTCCATCATAGATGGTGTCTGTCTGATCTCCGTTTGTTACGATCGTGTAATCTCCCAGCACGCGGACCGGTGCGTAGATAATCAGGCTTGGATCCTCCAACTTGGACGGATCAAATGCTTCCGTGCGGATTCCCTGTTCGTATTCTACGAATACGCGGTTACGGCTGTTGCTGCTTCTTCCCATGATAAAATAAGCAGTTACCGCTTTCTTTCCATCCGGTGAAATTCCGATTACGATTCCTCTTCCCGGATATGCATTCTCCTTAAGTTCTTTGTCCAGTGACAGTTTCTCCATTTCTGCTTCCTCCTTCTTGACTCCTTATTTCATTTCTAATTTCCAGACTCAAGCTGCGCCTTCGGCTTGCTTTCGCTAAGTGCTCTACATAAAAAATCTGGACATGCACATGCGATAATGTGCTTGCCCAGACGGTCGGCTCTTCTTTATTAACATGCTCCCTGTAGGTGCCCCTACACAGATCACTCTGCTTCCGTCAGTCGCATGTCCAAGTTCATCATAAGGGATCTTTCTCAAAATTGCAAGCTACACTTTTCAAAATGGACATAATTATAAATGGTATCACTAAACTGGTACTAGTTTTCAGCACATTATAGATCAGATTGGTTTCTTAGCACTTAAAGATAATAAGCAATAGGACAGAGATACCGGACGTATTTCATAGCCGGTACATACACGGCCATGTCGAAAAATACCGGGCACACAATAACTTGCAATAGCAAAAGTACCGGAAGCATCGATAACATTCCCATATCCGTTTTCCATATGCACATCATACACGCTGTAAACGCAATGGATACCGCAATGAGCAGAAGCATTTTCAGAATCTGCGCCACAATTACCATTCCAATTCCTGTTGCGGTTACAGCTCCTGCTCCACTCGCCGTATTCAACATCCCCAACTGCAATATGGTTAAGCAGGATAAGCCTATCCCAACAATCATCATCGGTGTTGCGGCCGCCAGCATTCCGGCACATTCGTAGCGGCGGCGTTTTCCTTTCTCCAGTTGTGATAAGAAACTCCAATTCTTCTCTTCCTTATAAGACGCTCCTGCCAGATAAACCGTCAGAAAGGTCATGCAGGCAATCACACCACGAACTATATTTTCTGTATCAATCTGATGGTCTGCAATTCTGCTTTGAATTCTGCTTTGATTTCTGTTCTGATCCATATCAGCTATCCAATCTACCTCTACATCTGCATTTTCCTCCTGCCCTCTCGAATCACATTCCAAGTCCCTTACATCGCTCTCCATCCCAGCTTCCGCTTCAACATAAATCACTTCCGTATGGAAGATCACATCACTGTTTAAGTAATATTCATACCTCTCTGCCAGCATTGCCGAAATCTCTTCGGAGCTTTGTCCGACAATCGTTTCTTCATTCTGCTGCAAAAGCTTTTCCCCATAAAGCTCTAAGACAACTCCATAGACTGTCTCCTTTACTGCCAAGCCCTTCGTTGTAAAAGGTGTATAGACATAAGTAATACTGTTTGTAAACGAACCTTCCTCGTATCTCTTTTCAAAATCTTCCACAAACACAAATCCACATTCCAGTTCTCCTGCTTCTACCGCCTGTTCCAGTTCTTCCGGATCCTCATAAATAGTAAATTGGTAAACATCACTCTTTGGCATCATGCGATCTGCGAT
>USDI01000301.1 GCA_900553305.1 uncultured Lachnospiraceae bacterium | reverse complement strand
ATGTATTATTTAAGAAGCTTGAGTTTAAGAACCTACTCAATAAATTTGAAAAGGGTGTTTCCAACGAAGAAATATCGGCAACGTTTCATCTGGTAGAAGACCTTGCAGAGGCGGAAGCACTTTTTATGAAGGTATTGTCCTGTAAGGATCAGCAGATTGGTTTGAAGGTTGTGAAGGAACCCGGACGGCACGGAGAATTGCTCGGCGTGGCACTTTATCTTCCGGAGGAAGGCGGCTTTCTTGTTCCAAAGCAGGGATTTTTTACCGAAGAGTATCTGAAAGAGAAAATGACACTTCCTGGCGCACAGTGCCGGATAGCAACTGCGGATATCAAGAGTGAATATGCTTATTTGCAGGCACAGGATACCGACCGGTTCTTTGATGTGATTCTGGCAGCTTACCTGCTGAATCCGCTTAAGAACGATTATACCGTAGAGGATATTGCCAATGAATATCTGAATCTGATGCTTCCGGAAAGAAGCCAGGCATTTGGTAAGCTGTCCTTGAAGGATGCATGGAATGAAAAGCCGGAAGAATTTTTGAAATACTGTTGTTTTGAAGCTTACGTGTGTGCGCAGGCCGCCAACGTGCTTCAGCAGAAGCTGGAAGAGACACACATGGACCGTCTGATGCGTGAAATCGAGATGCCGCTTACATTGGTGCTTTTTTCCATGGAGGAAGAAGGAATCCGTGTAAATCCGGAGGCATTGAAGGATTATGGGGAATCTCTTTCGGGTAAAATTACGGAATTGGAGCAGGAGATTTACCGTGAGGCAGGATGTGAATTCAATATTAATTCACCGAAGCAGTTGGGTGAGATCCTGTTTGAAAAGATGGGGCTCCCGGGGGGAAAGAAGACGAAGACCGGCTATTCTACCGCAGCCGAAGTTCTTGAAAAATTATCCGGAGAATATCCGGTGGTAAAACATATATTGGAGTACCGGGGACTTACTAAATTAAAGTCCACCTACGCAGATGGTCTGGCTGCCTATATTGAGGACGAAAACCGGATTCATTCGACCTTTAACCAGACGATTACGGCGACCGGAAGAATCAGTTCCACGGAGCCGAATTTACAGAATATTCCGATCCGGATGGAACTTGGCCGACAGATCCGTAAGGTTTTTATCCCGAAGGATGGATATTGCTTTATGGATGCGGACTATTCCCAGATTGAGTTAAGGGTACTGGCCTCCATGTCCGGGGACGAGCGTCTGATTGAGGCATACCGGTCCCATGCGGATATCCATCGGACGACCGCGTCCCAGGTGTTCCACATTCCCTTTGAGGAAGTGACCGATTTACAGAGAAGAAATGCCAAGGCCGTAAACTTCGGTATTGTATACGGAATCAGTTCGTTTGGCTTAAGTGAAGACTTAAGTATATCGAGGAAAGAGGCAGCGGCCTATATTGAGCAGTATTTTGAAACCTATCCGCAGGTTAAGCAGTTTATTGATTCCCTCGTAGAGGATGCGAAGAAGAACGGCTATGCGGTGACCATGTATGGAAGAAGAAGACCGGTTCCCGAGCTTTTCAGCAGTAATTTCATGCAGCGTTCGTTTGGCGAGCGTGTTGCCATGAATTCACCCATTCAGGGAACAGCAGCAGATATTATCAAGATCGCTATGATCCGTGTTTTCGAACGGTTGAAGAAGGAAGACCTGAAGTCGAAA
Source organism: uncultured Lachnospiraceae bacterium (assembly GCA_900553305.1). GTDB lineage: Bacteria > Bacillota > Clostridia > Lachnospirales > Lachnospiraceae > Suilimivivens. Next base: position 780 of record USDI01000301.1, on the reverse strand, counting down.
CTGATTTTACAGGTGCATGATGAACTACTGATTGAGACGGCACAGGAGGAAGAAGAGCAGGTAAGACACATTCTTGAAGAAGAAATGGTACATGCTTCGTCTCTTGCCGTAGAACTGGAAATTGATCTTCATGTAGGCCATAACTGGTATGAGGCGAAATAGAGAGGAACCGTAATATAGATAAAGGAGCAGCTTATGAAGGTGATTGGAATTACCGGAGGCGTAGGATCCGGCAAAACGGCGCTTTTGGAATACATCCGCATTCATTATAACTGTGAGATCATTCTTGCGGATGAGGCGGCGCACCACGTAGAGGAGCCGGGACAGGAATGCTATGCAGAGCTTGTGGAGCTGTTGACTCCGGCAATCTTAAATGAAGATGGAACGATTAATAAGAAGCGTATGGCAGAGGAGATCTTTGCGGATGATTCTCTCCTTGAGACCGTGAACGGGATTATCCACCCGGCAGTACGGCAGTATATTTTAAGTGAAATCGAGCTGCAAAGAAGCTTACAGCAGATTGATTTCCTGTTCATCGAAGCGGCTCTCCTGATCGAATGCGGATACCTCGATGTCGTGGATGAAATGTGGTACATTTATGCGGCAGAGGACGTAAGGCGCAAACGGTTAAAGGAAGCCCGGAATTATTCGGATGAAAAGATCGATGCGATCATGCAGTCGCAGCTTTCGGAGGAAGAATACAGGAAGGCATGCCATTTTGTGATTGATAACAGCGGAGAGCTGGAAGACAGTTTTGAACAAATCGACAGGAAGTGAAGA
>USDI01000300.1 GCA_900553305.1 uncultured Lachnospiraceae bacterium | reverse complement strand
TAAGGACAAGTACATCGTTATGGATGAAAACTCTAAGGACACTGTATGGTGGACAACTGATGAATATAAGAATGACAATCATCCAATGACTCAGGAAGCATGGGCATCCGTTAAGGATCTTGCTAAGAAGGAACTTTCCAACAAGAGACTTTTCGTTGTAGATGCATTCTGCGGCGCTAATAAAGATACACGTATGGCAGTTCGTTTCATCGTAGAAGTAGCTTGGCAGGCACATTTCATTAAGAACATGTTCATCCAGCCTTCGGAAGAAGAACTGAAAGACTTTACACCGGACTTCGTTGTTTACAACGCTTCCAAGGCTAAAGTTGAAAACTTCAAGGAATTAGGATTAAACTCCGAAACATGTGTAGCATTCAACATTACCAGTCGTGAGCAGGTAATCATCAACACATGGTACGGCGGAGAAATGAAGAAGGGTATGTTCTCCATGATGAACTATTACCTTCCTCTTAAGGGTATTGCTTCCATGCACTGCTCCGCAAATACAGATATGAACGGTGAGAACACCGCAATCTTCTTTGGTCTTTCCGGAACAGGTAAGACAACACTTTCTACAGATCCTAAGCGTCTCCTGATTGGTGATGACGAGCATGGCTGGGATGACAACGGCGTATTCAACTTCGAAGGTGGATGCTACGCTAAGGTTATCAACCTTGACAAGGATTCTGAGCCTGATATCTACAACGCAATCAAGAGAGATGCTCTTCTTGAGAACGTAACTGTAGATGAAGCCGGTAAGATTGATTTCGCAGATAAGAGCGTTACCGAGAATACCCGTGTATCTTATCCGATCAACCATATTAAGAACATTGTACGTCCGATTTCTTCCGCACCTGCAGCTAAGAACGTAATCTTCCTTTCCGCAGATGCATTCGGAGTGCTTCCTCCGGTATCTATCCTTACACCGGAACAGACTCAGTATTACTTCCTTTCCGGATTTACTGCTAAGCTTGCAGGAACCGAAAGAGGAATTACCGAGCCTACACCTACCTTCTCCGCTTGCTTCGGACAGGCTTTCCTTGAGCTTCATCCGACCAAGTACGCAGAAGAACTTGTTAAGAAGATGCAGAAGAGCGGAGCTAAGGCTTACCTCGTAAATACCGGATGGAACGGAACCGGAAAGAGAATTTCCATTAAGGATACCAGAGGTATTATCGATGCAATCTTAAGTGGTGCAATCGTAAGTGCTCCTACCAAGAAGATCCCTTACTTCAACTTCGAAGTTCCGACTGAGCTTCCCGGAGTAGATCCTGCAATTCTTGATCCTCGTGATACTTATGCAGATGCTTCTGCATGGGAAGAGAAAGCAAAAGACTTAGCAAGCAGATTTAACAAGAACTTCGCTAAGTATGAAGGAAATCCGGCAGGTAAGGCATTAGTATCTGCAGGTCCTCAGTTATAATTTTATCATTCTGACTGATTGAAATTTGAAGCGCCGTATGGAATGCCATTTTTGTGTTTGCGCGTCATTTATTTTTGTTTTCTTCTGTAACAACTGTCAATATACAAACCGCAAAGATTCCGTTATAATAGAATGTGCCTGTATAGAACTTTTACATAGGACAGGAGAAAAGGGAGAGGGTATGAAAGTACAGTGTGAGTATTGCAACAGTTGGATTGCTGACACGGATGAGAAATGTCCGAATTGCGGGGGTGTCAACAAGGCCTATAAACGGGCTGTGGATCAGACACCGAAAACGATTGAAGAACTGAAACAGTGGTATGTAAATCATCATCTGCCACCGGAAGAAACGACTCGCTTTTTCATCGGAAGGAACTACCAGAAGCCACGTGCATTTGGGATTTACCAGGATGAAAAGGGAGAGTTCATTGTTTATAAAAATAAGGATAACGGTCAGCGTGCCATCCGCTATCAGGGAACCGATGAAGCTTATGCGGTGAATGAGCTTTATATGAAGCTGAAAGAAGAAATCCTGAATCAGAAGCGTAACAGCCAGCTTAGAAAGAACGGCTCCCCGAAGTCCGGGGGTGCGGTCAGAAAGGTAAAAAAAGCGGCAGATCATGCATTTACGGTAGCTTCTTATGTGATCTGCGGCGCGGCAGTTCTGATAGCCATCGCCACATGGATTTCATCCTGTTCGCTCGTAGCGAACAGGCATGAAGGGTATTATAAGGTAGATGATAAAATGCTTTATCATTATTATAATACCTGGTATGAATATGAGGATTACAGCTACGATCCGGTAGATGGTACGCTGACGGGCGGCTGGGTAGAGTCCGATGAGGATTACGACCAGTACCAGGATATCTGGGATTATAATCTGGGTGAGAATTATGACAGTTCCAGTGAATGGGATTACGGTGTGGAACGGTTTACCGATTCCGCCACCTATGATCAGGCTTACGAGGATCATCATTCAAGCAGCAGCTCGGACAGCTATGACAGCGGTTATGACTGGAGATAATTGTATACAA
>USDI01000299.1 GCA_900553305.1 uncultured Lachnospiraceae bacterium | reverse complement strand
TAGTGGAGCGGGTACATGTAGAGCACTTGGCTTTACATTTTAGATGAAATAACCGGATGTCGAATCCTGCGACAAATGCCCTTCTCGTTGGACTCTCCTTTGACAAATTTGGAACCCCTTCATGTTTATAATGAAGGTCAGGGAGGTGAGAAAACAGGCAGACCGTGAAAACAGTTTATATAGAAAATGTGTTCCTGCTGAATCTGGTAATGAATTTTTACCTTTTTCGGCTGACCGGGTTTATCTTAAGAAAGTCCACCACTTTGTTAAGGATCCTTCTGGGAAGTGCGGCTGGTGCATTGTGTTATTGCATCAGCGTCTGTTTTTTTAAAGGCAGTCATAGCCTTCTTATGGTTCTTGTGATGCTGCCGATATCGGTGCTTGGGTGCTTTTTCGTATTTAAAGGGAAAACGATTTATGAAGTTCTGCGGCATACCGGATATCTGTATTGCGTTGCATTTTTTCTGGGCGGAGGTTTGCTATTTTTACAAAGACGAATCCCGTTCCTGCAGGAGATGAAAAGCTCTGCCATTCTGATTCTGGTATGCGCAGGCGTGATGTACGAGGGAGGAAGAGCATTGGTACGGTTTCTGCAAAAGAAAAAGGCAAATCCGTTTTGTACCGTAATCCTTCAGGGCGATTCTGAAGAGCTTCAGGTAACGGCCTTAGTCGATACGGGAAACGGACTGCGGGAGCCGGTATCCGGAAGAAGTGTTTCTGTTGTGGAGGAAGAGGTTTTTAAGAAGATGAAGGAGCATCTGCTTCCGGAAAAGCTGAAGGTCATTCCTTACCATAGTGTGGGAAAGGCACACGGTATCATGCTGGGAATGGAAGTATCCAATATTAAAATCAGAACCGATGACGGGGAAAAGGAGCTGCCGGAGGGGATTCTGGCTATGTATCGGGGAAAGCTGTCCGAGAGCGGCAGTTATCAGATGATTCTGTCCCCTGAATGGATTTCATAGAACAAAACAAAAAAAGGGAAATGTGTGTAGGAGGAGAAGAAAAAATGGTATTTAAAGTTGCAATTCCGGGGAAAATACAATTTAAAATGTATCGGAAGGAGCCTGGATTTTTCCTGACAAGACAGGGAGATATTCACTATATCGGAGGCTCGGAGGTGCTGCCGCCGCCGCTGGAAACGGAGAAGGAAAATGCGGTGATCAGCGATCTGGGAACCGAATATGAAGAAGAGGCGAAGTCAATTCTGATAGAACATAATCTGCGGCTGGTAGTGTATATTGCCAAGAAGTTTGATAACACGGGAGTGGGAGTGGAGGATTTGATTTCGATCGGAACGATCGGCCTTATCAAGTCCATTAACACGTTTGATCCGGATAAAAATATCAAGCTGGCAACCTATGCGTCGCGTTGCATTGAGAATGAAATTCTCATGTACTTAAGAAGAAATAACAAGACGAAGATGGAGGTATCCATTGATGAGCCTTTGAATGTGGACTGGGACGGCAACGAACTGCTGCTTTCGGATATCCTTGGAACCGATGAGGATATTATTTATAAGGACATTGAGGATGAGGTGGAACGCAAGCTTCTTCTTAAGGCGGTTGATAAGCTTTCGGAACGGGAAAAGACGATCATCAACCTGCGCTTTGGACTGGGCAGCAGCAACGGAGAGGAGCTGACGCAGAAGGAGGTCGCAGAGCTTCTCGGTATCTCCCAGTCGTATATTTCGAGGCTTGAGAAAAAGATTATGAAACGCTTAAAAAGGGAGATGATGCGGGAGGCCTAAGCGCTATCCGATAGTCAAAGTGGACTGTACTAACACTTGATGTCCACGATGATGACATCGGGGCCGATCTGCTTGATATCTTTATAGGGAATGCAGTAGTCCGGTTCGCAGCACAGGAAGTTTAAGAACTTGTTTCCATTTGGAACAAACAGCTTGCGTATCTGACCGCTGCATTCATCAAATTCAAGGTCGGACACCTTTCCGAGCCGCTGACAGTTCCTTAAGTTTATAACATCCTTGCACTTTAATTCAGAAAATAACATGAGAATCACCTTGAAGGTCTTCTTACTGATTATGATATGCAGCTGGCAGGATGAAGGAACTCTGTCGGCTTTGGGAAAATGAGAAGTGCCTGTATAAAAAAATGAAATGTGGTGAATGATTTCTAATATCAGTGCTTTTGCGCAAAGCAGAAAGTACGGGAAAGGAGTCATACACATGGTGCAGGGAAAGGTGGAGATCTGTGGTGTCAATACATCCAAGCTTCCGGTAGTAAAAAGTACGCAGCAGGATCAGTTCTTTGAACGGATCAAGCAGGGGGATGAACAGGCGAGGCAGGAATATATTGAAGGAAATCTGCGGCTTGTCTTAAGCGTAATCAAGCGTTTTGCAGGGAGTAACGAAAATGTGGATGACCTGTTTCAGATCGGATGTATCGGACTGATCAAGGCAATTGATCATTTCGATACCGGTCATATGGTGAAATTTTCAACGTATGCGGTT
>USDI01000298.1 GCA_900553305.1 uncultured Lachnospiraceae bacterium | reverse complement strand
CAACGCTTCGTAGCTGGAAACGAACTGCATACTGACCGGATTCCGGTAAAGTCCAAGTTGTACTGTCTCTCCGGTATCTACCGGCTCCGCCTCCTCGGACTCCTGTGTATAAAGCTCGAAGTCCACCGGCTCTGTTTCATCCATGGTAAGCGTAGCCACAATCATCGGAGATAACAATTCCTCCGTCAGTGTCAGCACAATGGCATCCTCTTCCTTTAACTCCACCGGGAACATCTGCAAAATGCCATCCATCTCGGTTGCCATTTCCTGTGTCTTCGTAAGGTAAGTGTCTTTGTTCTTCATTTTGCTTTGCAGATCGGCAATTTCAATCTCCATCGTACGGCTCTCTGCATTCAATGCATCCACCTTTTCCATGGTCGGCTGATAAATCCATAAGAAGGCGCACAGAAAAGCGAGGACTCCTAAAAATCCAATGATTAAATAGATATCTTTCTTTGATACTTTCATCGTTCTCCTCCTTTACTCTGCCTTCGCCACTTCATGATTTTCGGTGTCTTCCAGATTTTGCTGCATGGCCTCTTCGTCGGTCATTTCATCCTCAGGTACTTCATCCAGGCCGCGGTAGGATGCGACAATCGTGAAGTTATAGGAAAGAACTGTATCTTCTCCATCCACTTCTGCGGTAATTGAGGATACCGCCACCGTATCCGGAAGGAGGGAATCAAAGGTACGGAACTGTTCTATCATCGCAGCTGCCTCGGTTTTCGAGGATACCGACATATTGATCGTTACGGTTTCCGCATCGCTGGTAAAGGAAGTAATCACTCCATTACTCGGCATCTTGCGTTCCAGTTCTTCCATAAACTCATATAAGTCATCGTTACGGTTACGGGTTGCATCATACATTGCCGTCAACCGGTCGTAAGCCGCCTTCGTACTCACATAATCATCATAAATCGGCTTAATTTCCTGTAGCTGTGCCAACTGCTCCTGCTTACTCCGGTTCTCCGCCTTTGCCGCCATATAGGATACAGCTGAAACCACACTCAGAATCACGGCAGCCAGTACACCGATGGCAAAGACACCAACGGCAATCAGAATTCCATTCACCTTGCCCTTACTCTTTGCAGTTCCTGACGTACCGCCTTTTCCCTTTTCATTATCTGCTTTAAAGCCAAGCGGCGCCGCTGCGGCACCGGCACAGGCAACATATTGACCAAAAAACTGGCTTTCAAAGCTCTTTTCCAGATTCCAGCCTTCTGCCTGACGTAAAATCTCGATCGGATAGTCCACCTGCCGGGCTAAGAGCTTATGAATGCCTTTCACATTAGAACCAAGACCGGTTAACAGAATCTTTTCAATCGGTGTATTGGCATTATGGGAAACATAATAATCCACAACACGCGAAACCGCACCAACAAGCGGTGCCAGAACATCCGTCATGGATTCACAGAATTGCTGCTCCTGTGCGTTTACCTCTTCGCTGCCCTCCGTCTCTCCGGATCCATCATTCAGTGCTACAAAAGACTTCCCGGACAAAAGCTCCAATGCCTTTTCCGGTGTCTCAATCCGGTCTTTTAAGGGAAAATTGCAGGTAAGTTCGAGTGCCTCCTGCACACCATAGGAAACACTCCTGATAAAGGAAATGGCCGACTGATTCACAACCAGTACCATGGTCGCGCCCTCTTCAATCTTCACGATCATCCGGGCTTTCTCCGCACAGTCATCCTTCACCACCTGATAAATACTGTTTCCGGCATAATCAAGTGCCGCCAACTCTAATTTCAGGGCTTTCGCCAGTGCATGATAACCGTCTAAAAGAGCCTGTGGAGCTGCTAGAACAAGAAGCTTATACTGCTGTCCTGATTTTGGATCTCCGAGAACACCCAGCATACTGTATGCAAGCTGATACTGGCTTAAGTCCACCGGAAAATAATCGGATGCATTGGCATTCACAACATCCATAATCCGGTTTTCCTTGACAAAGGGAATCGTAACCTCACGACTGGCAATCTTTGTAGAAGTCAGGGTAAATACCACCTGCTTCGATTTCATCTTGTGTTCGGCAAGAGCTTCCCTCAAAGCTGTCGCATAGCTTTCATTTAAGTTTAAGATACCATCATTGATCATTCCCTCCGGTGTCGGTATAGAAAAATACCCGTACACCTTATGGGTTTTTGATTTATAATCAACCTCACATACTCTTGTCAGTGAATAACCGATTTCTATACTGATTACTTTACCAGCCACGAATCGCTTCCTCCTTTATAAAATGTTGTCCTTTTATATGCAAGAAACCTGCCGGTATTACCAAGCAGGTAAAATATTCTATCTTCAAATTAAAATCCCAGCAGTCCAAGATACCACTGGATCATGCTATTTCCCCACAAAACTGCGAGGAGAACTCCTCGTCCTCGTGCTCATCATGGTCGTGGTCATGGTGCTCGTGCACCTGCATACCGTCCTTGACCTCCTCGGTCAGCGCGTCCACGCAGTCGAGCATCACAACGGTGGGTATCTCCTTGCCCATGCCGCACAGGATCTCGTCC
>USDI01000297.1 GCA_900553305.1 uncultured Lachnospiraceae bacterium | reverse complement strand
TCAGTGGAAAAAGCGAAAAGAATTGCAAGTGATAATCATGTGGATGTTGCCATTTGTGATGTGAATCTTCCGGATGGAAACGGATTAGAGCTTGTCAGATGGATGCGGAATTGTCAAAATGTATATATTATCTGTCTTACCGCGTTGGATCAGGAGACAGATCAGGTCATGGGATATGAAGCCGGTGCGGACGATTATATGACGAAACCGTTCAGCCTTTCCGTACTTCTTCTGAAAATCGAGGCTCATTTCCGCCGCAGAAAGAATGAACCCGGAACTCCAAAAATTCATTCAAAGGATATCGTATTTATCCCCGGAGAGATGAGGGCGTTCGTAAAGGAAAGAGAAATAAGCCTTACGAAGAATGAACTGAAAATGCTGTCCTTTTTTCTTCAAAACCCGAAACAGATTCTTTCAAAAACACAGCTGTTAGAAAACGTGTTTGATCTGGATGGTGATTTTATGGATGAAAATACGGTAGCTGTGAACATCAGAAGGCTTCGGGAGAAAATCGAAGAGGATCCGGCGGCTCCGGTCTATATTAAAAACATCCGCGGGCTTGGGTATATATGGAATCAGGAGGTAAGTCAGTGACGAAACGACATCGTAAAAAGTGGGTTGATGCCTTGTCACTGGTGCTGCCGGTTCTACTCTTTTTTGCGGTATTGAACTGCTTTACCACCTATTTATATTATCAGGATTATCAATGTAAAATGGATATCCTGACAGAAGTTGCGGCGGGCGCAGAGACCACCGGCATGGATGTTGCCGCAGGATGGCTGAAAGGAAACGACCATCAAGCCAATGAACAAGGTAAGCAATTATTAGAGCAATACGGGTACTGGGAAAACAAAGGGACTTCGTTTTATGTGCGCTTCCGGCAGAATATCATGATAACCGGCTGTACAAGTGCAGTGCTATGTCTGTCTTTGCTAACGTTCCTGTTTTACCGGAAGAAAGCTGAGGCGAAAGAAAGTCGGAAACGATTGGAGCAGCTAGAGCAAATCCTGATTGCATTTCGGGAAAATCACTTTGAGGTAGTGCCGGACACAGAAGATCATGTCGGGCAGGAAAGACTGAAATTTCAGCTTGAAGCAATCGGACATCATATCCAGCTGCTGCAAGAGGAAGCCAGAGCGGAGAAGGAAAGCACAAAGGAAATGGTATCCGACATTTCCCATCAGCTGAAAACCCCGGTTGCAGCCTTGGATACCTGCTTTAGCATATTGCTGCGGAACAATCTGAGTGAGACGGAGCAACAGGAATTTCGCATCCGCTGCCGGAGTGCATTGGACGGATTGGAAACATTGTTGCAGTCTCTGCTGGAAATATCCAAACTGGAGACAGGTTTGATTCAGCTTGATCAGAAAACACTTCCCATTATGGATACGATCATCTCCGCAGTAAACCGAACGTATCCAAAGGCAGCGGAGAAAGGGATAGAACTTATTTTCGACTGCAACGAATCACTGGAGCATTGTGCACTCATGCAGGATAAACGTTGGCTTGGAGAAGCAATCATTAACGTTTTGGACAATGCCATCAAATACAGCCCAGAACATTCAAAAATCACGATCCGTCTACAAAAAAGAACCGGCTTTGTGAGAATTGAGATCGAGGATCAGGGAATCGGAATCCCGCAGAGTGAATACCATAAAATATTCCAGCGGTTTTACAGAGGGACTGCGCCGGAAGTCCGCGAAAAGAGCGGAACTGGCATCGGTCTGTATCTGTCCAGACAGATTATTGAGCAGCATGGTGGGACAATCACGGTAGCCTCCGGCAAAGTCAGAAAAGGAAGTACCTTTTTGATTCAGCTGCCGGAGAATGGACTTTCGTAGAGATGATGAGCAGAAGTCTTTCAAATCTGTAAGACTTCTGCTCTCTTTTTGAAAGTGAAATGAAAGGTTCCTTTGATACAATGCTGGTAAATAAGAAAAGGAGGCCATTGGAGTGGGCGTGATATTAGAAACGAATCAGCTTTGCAAATTTTATGGGACGGGGGAAAATCAGGTCAAAGCCGTCAATCATGTGAATATCCAGATTCAACAGGGAGAATTTGTCGCCATTGTCGGAAAATCCGGCTCCGGAAAAAGTACCCTGCTGCATATGCTGGGCGGGCTGGATACACCAACCAGCGGCAGCGTGATCTTGTCTGACAAGGACCTGTATTCCATGAAGGAGGATCAGCTTGCCGTTTTCCGGAGAAGAAAGATCGGATTTGTATTTCAGGCATTCAATCTGGTATCCTCCATCAATGTGTGGGAAAATATCGTTCTTCCGTTGGGGCTTGACGGAAAAAAAGTGGATAAAGCTTATGTCAATGATATTATCACCACACTGGGTCTTGAACACCGGATTCATAATCTTCCGAATACCCTCTCCGGAGGACAGCAGCAGCGCGTTGCGATTGCAAGAGCCTTGGTAAACAGACCGGAGATTTTGTTTGCGGACGAGCCAACCGGAAATCTTGATTCCAAGACAAGTGACGAGGTGATCGCGCTGCTGAAAATGAGCG
>USDI01000296.1 GCA_900553305.1 uncultured Lachnospiraceae bacterium | reverse complement strand
TGAGGAGTTAAAGGAGGTTGCGATCGGAGAGGAGCTTGGAGTATCCAGAACCCCTGTCCGTGAGGCTTTTAGGCAGCTGGAATTAGAAGGGCTGATTCAGATTGTTCCCAATAAAGGAGCCTATGTAACCGGTATTACCGCAAAGGATGTCAAAGACATCTACATGATTCGTTCTTCCTTAGAGGGAATGTGTGCACGTCTTGCAACAGAACATATTACGGAAGAGCAGATGGAGGAGCTGGAAGAAAATGTATACCTGGCAAGCTTCCATGCCTCCAAGGGACATATGGAGCAGATGGCAGAACTGGATAACCGTTTCCATCATATACTGTATGCGTCCTGTGATTCCAAGATGCTGGAAAATCTGTTACAGGATTTTCACCAGTATGTCATCCGGATTCGCAGGAAAACCTTGTCTACCAAGGAAAGGAGTATGGCCTCCAACGAAGAACACCGCCTGATTATGGAAGCGATCAAGGCCAAGAAGCCGGATGAGGCAGAAAAGTATGCCACCCAGCATATGATTAATGCTTTTGACAACATTGTGAAAAACGGATTATACGAGAATTTTCAGTAACGATTCCGAATCGTTATCAGAATAAATCAAACAGAACCGGAAAGGACAAAATTCATGGACAAGATTAAAATGACCACGCCCTTAGTCGAGATGGACGGGGATGAAATGACACGAATTTTATGGCAGATGATTAAGGAGGAGCTTCTTCTTCCCTTTATTGATCTGAAAACCGAGTATTATGATCTTGGTCTGGAACATCGGAACGAAACCAACGATCAGGTAACGGTAGATAGTGCGGAAGCAACGAAGAAATACGGGGTTGCCGTAAAGTGTGCAACGATTACGCCGAATGCAGCCAGAATGACCGAATATCATCTGAAGGAAATGTGGAAGAGTCCGAACGGAACGATCCGCTCGATTCTGGACGGAACCGTATTCCGTGCGCCGATTTTGGTAAAGGGAATCGTTCCTTATGTAAAGAACTGGACGAAGCCCATCACCATTGCAAGACATGCCTATGGGGATGTATATAAGAATGTTGAAATCAAGGTTCCCGGTAAAGGAAAGGCAGAGCTTGTTTATACCGCAGAGGATGGTACGGAAATCCGTGAAACGATTCATAACTTTGAAGGACCGGGCGTGATCCAGGGAATTCATAATACGGATAAGTCCATCAGCAGCTTTGCAAGAGCCTGCTTCAATTATGCGATTGATACGAAACAGGATCTCTGGTTTGCCACCAAGGATACGATCTCCAAGAAATACGATCATGATTTCAAGGATATTTTTCAGGAGATTTATGACACAGAATACAAGAGCAAATTCGAAGAACTTGGAATTGAATATTTCTATACCCTGATTGATGATGCGGTAGCAAGAGTCATCCGTTCAGAAGGCGGCTTTATCTGGGCCTGCAAGAACTACGATGGCGATGTGATGTCCGATATGGTGGCAACCGCCTATGGCGATTTGTCCATGATGACCTCGGTGCTTGTTTCTCCGAGCGGTGTGTATGAGTATGAGGCGGCACATGGTACGGTGCAGCGTCATTACTACAAGCATTTAAAGGGTGAAGAGACTTCGACGAATTCCATCGCAACTATTTTTGCATGGTCCGGCGCACTGCGTAAGAGAGGAGAACTGGATGGAAACAGGGAACTGATGGAATTTGCAGACAAACTGGAGAAGGCCTGCATTAAGACCGTGGAAGACGGCAAGATGACGAAGAGCCTTTCCTTGATCTCCACCTGTGCGCATCCGGTGATCTTAAACAGTCTTGAGTTCATTAAGGCTATCCGTGAGACGTTGGAGGAATTGTTGTAGAATATTAAAGCAGCATATTCGTATAAGCAGAAGACAAAAGGCAGGAAGCATATTTGTAACAGAGGTTTCCTGCCATTATTTATGTGGGAGAAGATAGATGGAATCAGTGGTTACCGTATGTTCATACAGCATACTTTTTCTTGAGAATCTTATTATCATTTATAATTGTATGACCATTTTAAAATATAAGTTTAAAAATATACTTTTAGGATGTCTTTATCAGGAGATTTTTCTGCTTGGTCTTGACATCATCAGGGATTATGCGATTACGCTATCCGTAAATCCTTTTTTTCTGATTTTTCTTATGCAGATCATTACCTATATAATGATTTGCATTCTGTACCGGGGAAGCGCAAAGAGGAAATTATTTGCTCTTGGACTATATCTCATTCCGGCATATTTGGGTGAGATTGTAGCATTGCTGGTTATGAAACAGATTGCAGTAGCGCGTGCTCAGGCATGGATTGATGCGTATCCTGCTTTTTATATGTTTCCGGAGTATAAGGTATTTGGATATATATTCTGTGCACAGACAATTTTGTGCTTCTGGGGAATCGGAACATTCATCTGGAGATATATTGAGACTCATATCTGGGTAAAAGAATATATCATTTTTGTCATTCTTGGAGTATACCAGGAAATCCTTCTCATTATTTATTACAGCCAGAGTGAGGAATTGACGGAACAGAAGGTATATACAGGA
>USDI01000295.1 GCA_900553305.1 uncultured Lachnospiraceae bacterium | reverse complement strand
AAAGATCTTCGCCAGCGCGTAGGGGAGAACGTCACCAATCAGACCAGTTGCGTCGGACTGAACCGTAGCAAGAGCGGTCTTGACAGCAGTAGTGATAGCTTCCATGCCAGATGCGACAGCAGAACCACCTTCAGAGGGATTCATCTGCTTTCCTCCTTTCTCATTTTTTCATAATATGCCAAGCCAAATGGAGCACTACTCCAAAGGCAAAAGCACTGAACCAAGTTACCAGACCGAAACCAAATCCAGAAAGGAAGATTGTAAAGAGGTTATCCGTCAAAGATTCCATTTCCTTACCAACTCCATTCCAGCGAGCATACCACACACAGCGCCGAAGCCAAGCATGATACACACGCAAATAGTATTAAGGTCTGCGTCACCCTCGTTCGCAATAATGCGGACTTCGCCGACAACCGGCGTTTCCGTCTCTGCCAGAATTTCGGGCGGCATTTCTTCGGGAACTTCTTGAGTTTCATCCGCTAAAGCGGTAGAACCCAAAACAGACACCGCAAGCAGACTTGCAAGCAAAGCAGATAGCATTGTTTTCTTCATGTCATCACCTACAGTTTCTTAGGATTGACACCAATTGACTTTAGGTACTCTTCATACCGCAAGCAACGGTTGACTTCCTGCCCGTAGAGTGCTTGAGCACGACGCATTTCGGATTGCGCGTCCTGTAACTCAAGCCGAAGTTGTTTGACTTCTTCAGAATCCGTCAGCCGAATTTCAATTGACGGATTCTTGAGCCATTCAGTAAGGCAAGATAAAGTTGCCATTGGGGGAGAAGATAACGCGAGCCTCATAATCTTTGACCGATTCTCGCCTGGAGACAAACCGCTGCCAACCAGACTTGAGCGGCTCATAGTCAGGCGGGCAGTTTGCAACGAACAGGAACGGAGAACCAGACTTTCCGACACCACGGAAAGCACCCTGCACAAAGGGCGTACCCTTTTTCGTATAGCCGTTGACAACATCGACACAGGTAATTTTCATTTTCTTTTACTCCTTTTTTTGTAATGAATCATAATAATTTGACTCCCGCAGGAGGTTTGCCCAAACAGAAAACGAGCGGCGAAACTCGCTCCATAGGTTATTTTCAAAGCACCATTCGGTCAGCGCGGTATAACTCTCAGATGGATTATCTTTAATGTGCTCGAAAATCTGACGGCTTTTGTAAGTTTCAGATTTGCCGACGATGGTTTCACAATCAAAGTTTGCGAACAAATCATCCAAGGAGTATTGATACTTTTCTTGGTTGTCTGCGTGAACCAAATATCGCAAAGAGGACTTCCAACGCTTACAAAATTCGATGGAATTTTGTTCAACGCCAAGAGCATTTGCAACCGTCGATAACGGAGCAGGAGTTGAACGTTTGCCGCACCAGTGATAATGAGGTTTTTTCAGTTCGCCATTTTCGTCAGAATCCTTATCATGTAGGATATAGGCGTATTCGGTAAAAGCGTCCTCGATACGATTTAAAACCTTGTCACAATCGTAAGTGGTAGAATCAGGATAAAGAACACCAAGGAAATTTCGAGATTGTTTCTCGGCCATTTTGCTACCCCCTATTTAGTACCGTTAGGTAACATATATCCTATGCTTTGCATTATAGGCAACATATCACCTAAAGTCAATAGGAAATATATCACCTGTGATATAATCAGGAAATTGCACACAAAAAGGAGAAAGAAACTATGCAATTTTACGAAAGACTAAAAGAATTACGCGAGGATAGAGACTTAACGCAAGCAGAAACAGCCGCTATACTCAAAATCGACCAAAGCTATTATAGCAAGTATGAAAGAGGAAAACACCCGATGCCTGTCGAACACCTCGCAACACTATGCAAATTTTACGGCGTATCAGCTGACTATATTTTAGGCTTGCCGAGAGGTTTATCGTGGGAACGAGACTAACTACAAAATTTTTAGATTTTGTAGATTTGTAGAAATTTCTACAATCTACATGAATCGCTTAAGACGTAGCCCAGCGATTCACGGCGCACCGAAGAGGCGCGGCGATTGAACAAAAATTTGATTTTGTCCAGCTTGAAGCGCCACGACGGTAGAGCAGATGACTTGCAAGCTCCTACCAGCTTGTTTGGGAAAGGCAAGGGCTTTGCCCTTGCGGGGACGGGGGATGCGGTAAAGACGCTATCGCGTGACTAAACGAGGCCACCATCAGCAAAAAAGAAGGGCTTACGCCCTTCTTTTTTACCACTTTATGAGTTTAGAGGTCACGACCGCGAGGCCGACGCAGAACAGAATCAGTTCAAGCTTTCGGCATAGCGCCGCTACCTCGTCCCACTCTCTCAAATCCCACTCTATCTCATACGTGCCACCTGTAAACGGTAGACTGAACTCCCACTTCGCATGGGGCGCTTCCGGCTCTGCCGCGAAGAGCGTCACCATATGATAAATATCAAACGGTATGCAGAACGGGAACACGTCGCCAAGGCGCACAATGTACGGTTGCACGTCTTCCGGCGCGGTAACATCGGGATTCGGATTAACGATAACAGCTGGTAATTTTGTTGTAAATGAGG
>USDI01000294.1 GCA_900553305.1 uncultured Lachnospiraceae bacterium | reverse complement strand
GTGTGTTGTTTTATTCCATTGGCTATGATATGATGAATATCAAGGAACAGGTAATTTCCATCACAGGTTCTGTAAATTTCAAACCGGAAAAGCTGCTCATTAAACAACATATAAGGACGAACCAGCGTTTCACGGTTCATGCCATTGATAATCTGTGTTTTACAGCTTAAGCTGTCATCACGCTTCTGAAGGACATCTCCGTTTTCATCCATGAAGAGGCGTGTTTTCAGATAAGGATGGGCCTCGATCGTGCTGTCAATCGCTGCCGCGAGCTTGTCAAGGTCTACCTTCTTATCCAGCTTCAGAAGGTAAGGAATGTTGTAAATCGTGGAGCCCATATTGGCCGTACATTCAATGAAGATTCCTTCCTGCGTATTGGTAAGCGGGTAGTTTTCCTGTACTTCTCTCTTTATTTCCTTACCGGCAGTCTGAACAAAGCCCTCTAACTGTTCAATGGTCGGATGATTCTTGATATCCGAGGTCTTGATGACAATGTCGAATGCTTTGGAAATCAGAATATTCAGTTTGATGGCACTGATGGAGGTCAGTCCTGCCTCATAAATATCTGTGGTAATACCGAATTCTTTATAGCCAAGGACATCCGCAATACAGTCAAATAATTTCTGCTGTGTTTCATTCTTCGGCTCAATAATTTCTTCAATTTTTCTCTCCGGTACCGGAAGCGCCTTTTTATTGACCTTCTGGTTCTGATTGAGCGGTATCTTGTCGATCTGCATGGTAACCGCAGGCACCATATAAGGAGGCTTTGTTTCCTTAATGAAATCATTTAAGCCATTGATGTCCACCCTGCTATCGGATACCACATAAGCGGCAATGTATTTTCCACCGTGCGGATCATCAAAGGCAACCACGGTTGCATCCTTGATGCCCGGATATCTCCGGATGACCTCTTCCACTTCGGAAAGCTCGATTCGAAATCCACGGATCTTCACCTGGGAATCCTTTCTGCCGATGATCTGGACATTTCCGTCCGGAAGGTATCTGGCAATATCACCGGAATGATACAGCACTTCATAACCTTCCGCATCGTCATAGATATTCTTCGTATATACCTCCGCTGTTTTTTCCGGCTTATTAAGATATCCCCTCGAAACCTGGAAGCCTGAAATCATCAGTTCACCACAGGCGCCATACGGCAGCATATGACCGGACTTGTCCGTAATATAAAGTTTCACATTATCCAGTGCTTTTCCAATTGGAATATTCGGATAATACTTGTCAACTTCAAACGCCGTTACCAAAATGGTCGTTTCCGTAGGACCGTAAACATTGAAAAACCGGTATCCCTTCGGCGGTTCACAGGGAACGAGCTTCTCTCCACCTACGGAAAGATAACGGAGACTCCTGCATTCCATTTCCAGTGCGAACTGTCTTCCGACCTGTGTGGTCATAAAGGAATGGGTAATGCCATTTTCTTCAAAGTATTTCTGCAAGCCGATGAAATCCAGACGGATCTCTTCCGGAATAATATGTAATTCTGCACCGTTGGTAATTGCACCGTAAGTATCCATCATGGAAGCATCAAAACCAAACGATGCATAGGCAGCCACCTTACAATCCGGATTGATGCTGTAATACTTTCTGTACCAGTGACAGAATGCGGTAATATTTCCATATTCCAGCATACATCCCTTCGGCACTCCGGTAGAGCCTGAGGTATACAACAGGATAAACAGGTCATGAAGCTGCGGCTTCTTCAATTCCACATCCACATCTTGAAGCTGCATAATTTCATCGGTATATAAAACCGGTCCCTGATAACCGTCCACCAGATGCAGAAGCTCTCTGTCCGCAATCAGGAGTTTTGCTGCGGAGTCCTCCAGCATATACATCAGACGGTCCTTCGGATAAGACGGATCGAGCGGCTGGTAAGCAGCTCCTGCTTTAATGACGCCCATAGGCGCAATCGCCATATACTCACAACGTGGAATCAGAATAGATACGACATCTTCCGCACCGATTCCACGGGAGGCAATGTATTTACCAAGGCGGTCACTGATTTCATCCAGTTCCTTGTAGGTATACTTCTTATCCTTAAATACAACGGCCGTATGATCCGGTATGGTCTGTACCATTTCGGTAAACCGGTCGGAAATTGTTTTCGTCCGGTCATATTCACAGGCCGTATCATTGAATTCTGCAATTTTCTTAACCGCATTCTCAGAGATAATGGAAACCTCTGTAACATATTTATTCCTCAGCACGGAATCCATGGCTGCTTCATACGCTTCGAGCATTCCATCTACGAACGCATCACTGTACATATCGCTGCGGAATTCTGCAGTAAGGACATATTCATTGTTGTACTCTCTTACCTGAATCAGCAGCGGCATCTTCGCCATATCAAGGGAAAGATCATGCCCCCTTGCAATGGTATCTCCAATCGGGTAATCGTCACTTAATTCTGCCTGATAGGCAAAGGTAAGATCCGAATTGAATCCATATTTAGCACAGATATCCGAGAACGGGAAAATATCATTTGCCATGGAGGACAGGAGCTGTTCGGAAAGCTCTGTCATGTAGGCCTGAATCGTCGTTTTTGATTCA
>USDI01000293.1 GCA_900553305.1 uncultured Lachnospiraceae bacterium | reverse complement strand
GAGAATGAAGAAGAACAGATTGATGGCACTTATGCTTACGGGTGCGATGCTGCTTTCCATGACAGCATGCGGAAAGGATCCCAGTGAGCTTGTATATTTAAAGGATTTTAAGCTGGACAAGTATGTCACGCTTGGAGATTATACCGGATTGCCGACAACGATTGCCGCACCGGAAGTCACCGAGGAGGATATTGACACGGCGATTATGAATTCCGAGCTTAGTGATGACTGCAAGGTTCTGATCGAGGATCGTGATGTTGTAGAGGTCGGAGATCTTGCGAACATTGACTTTGTAGGAACAATGGATGGAGAAGAATTTGAAGGAGGAAGCGGCGCAGGCTATGATCTGCTGATCGGTTCCGGTTCCTTTATCCCCGGATTTGAAGAAGGGGTTGTGGATATGAAGGTTGGCGAAACCAAGGATATCGCCCTCACTTTTCCGGAGAATTACTATGAAGAAATGGCCGGCAAGGATGTGGTATTTGCAGTTACCGTGAATTCTATCAGTACCTATGACCGTGAGAAAGCCAGGGAAGAGCTGGAGCAGTCCGCACGGGAGACTTATAACAGTCAGGTGGCAATTGAGCTCATTGATACCATTAAAGAAAATTCAACCATTAAGGATGCACCGACCGGAATGGTGGATCGTATGAATAATACTCTGATCAGTAACGTGACTGCACAGGCCGGCGCGTATGGAATGGATGCGGGTGCTTTTGTAGCGGCAGTTTACGGTGGTACAGCCGATAATTATGAAGAAACACTGCGCTCTTATTCCCAGGATGTAGCAAACCAGTATATGATTCTGGCGACAATTGCAGAAAAGGAAAATATTACCGTAACCGATGAAGAGGTGACAGAGGATATCCGTTCTTCTCTTGGAGCAGATGCAACGGATGAAGATGTGGCATCCATGATGGAATCTATTGATGAAGAAGCATACAAGGAATATCTTTTAACTATGAAGGTCTGTGATTTCCTTGCGGAGAATGCAGTAACAGCAGAGGAATAGTCAGCTTTAAACTAGTTTTAGTGAAAGAATTTGATGCAGATGAAGAAAACAGCGAGACGCTTATTAGCAATAGTAATGTCATGCCTGATGATGTTTTTAGTGGTAGAACCTGTGCGTGCTACCACTATTTCTGATTTGCAAAAGCAGCAGGAAGAAATTGAAAGACAGAAGCAGGAAGCCGAACAGAAGAAAAAGCAGGAACAGCAGAGACTGAATGAGGCTTCCGGAAGAGTGGATAATATTCAGGGAAATGTAGATGCAGTCGGTGCGGAAATCGAAGAAGTGGATAATGAACTGGTGGAGGTGCTGGCAAGTATTGACATGATTCAGGAGGAACTTGCGGCCAAGGAGGAAGCCATTGAAGAAACAACGGCGGAATATGAGGCAGCCAAGGCAACCGAGCAGGCACAGTATGATGCCATGAAGGTCCGGATCAGGTATCTTTATGAAAAGGGAGATACCACTTATCTGCAGCTTCTGTTTGAAAGTCAGAGTATTGGCGAGGCGATTAATAAAACCGAATATTTTGAGAAGCTATATGATTATGACCGGAAGCTCCTTGAAGAATATCAGCAGGCCAGACAGGAAGTTGAGGCGTTGAAGGAGCAGCTTGAAAATGAAAAGGCAGAGTTAGAGGCACAGCAGCACGAGCTGGAAGAGGAGCAGGAATCCTTGCAGGTGATCCTTGATCAGAAGCAGGCAGAATATGACGATTATTCTTCCCAGCTTGCCAAGGCAAAGCAGGAAGCTGCCGTTTATATGGCGAATGTCCGGAAGCAGAATGATGAAATCAAGCGTCTGCAGAAGGAAAGTGACAAGAAACAGTCCGAGATTGAGGCTGCGAAGAAAGCAGAGGAAGAAGCCCGAAAGGCACAGGAGGAAGCACTGCGGCGTCAGGCCGAGCAGGAAGCTTCGGAAAGTTCTTCAGGAAGCAGTTCTTCCAGTAGTTCTTCCGGTAGCTCATCGGGAAGCTCATCAGGAAACTATGCATCAGCCAGCAGTTACAGTGGTTCCGGAAGCAAGGGCCAGCAGATTGCCAACTATGCATGCCAGTTTATCGGCAATCCTTATGTACCGGGAGGAACCAGTTTAACAGAAGGTGCTGACTGTTCTGGATTCGTATGGCGGGTATATAAGGACTTTGGATACAGCGTTCCGAGAACTTCGGGATCACTTCGAAATGCAGGAACCGAGGTTTCGTATGCCAATGCGCAGCCGGGAGATATTATGTGCTATGCGGGACATGTTGGAATTTATATTGGAAACGGACAGATTGTACATGCAAGTACCCAGCGTACCGGAATTAAAATCACCGTGGCCACGTACCGGGAGATTTTGTCTGTAAGAAGAATTGTGTAAGGTAAACTGCCAAGCATAAGTACCGACCATGCTTGCATGAGGAGATACTTATATTTGGCAGTCAGGAAACATGAGAAAGGAGCGATTTTCGAAGAAAATCAGCGGATTTCGAATGTTTTCAGGATTGCGTGAGTACGAAGTACGGAGCAATCCGCACCTTACACAAGATATGAGAAATATATAAGAGTAATAGATATG
>USDI01000292.1 GCA_900553305.1 uncultured Lachnospiraceae bacterium | reverse complement strand
AACACAGTCGGGAAGTATTCTGATGTATTAGCATCCACACCATCTGCCCAGTTAATTGAAGTATCCTCGTTTACTACATATTCCACGCCTTCCTGTCCCCAGCATGCAAGATTAGCTACTACTTCGTCTGTATACAGTGCTTCCAGTACCTGCATTGCTGCGATCGGATCTTCGGTATTCTGGTTCATGCACCAAGGGAATGAGGAAACAGCAGATGAACTCATAAAGCTTTCGCCCACATCAAATACAGTCATCGGACGTCCACATTCATTGGAAATCTGGTTTTCATATGCCGGTTTACCACAGGCCATCATCGCCATATAAGCACCGGACTTGATTCTTGCGGATGCACCGGTTGTATCAGTTAATGCATCTCCGGAGATATAACCGGCCTGGTTCCATCTGTAAAATCTTTCACACCACTCCTTGAACGTATCGGATTCATATGTATTTTCAACAGTAAGACTGTTTGCAGGATCTAATAATGCACCAAAATAATCTCCTCCCACATTGTCGATACAACTGCCCTGTGTTAACATATTATCCTGAGTAGAATAAACAATTTTATCCGGAAATGCCTCATGAATTGCAGCAAAAATCTGATCAATATCATCCCAGCTGCATTTTAAATATCCAAGATCATCCTTAGAGTACTGGGAAAGATCGACACTGGCGCCTTCCAGATACTCTGTTCCAATACAGATTGCTGCTGTCTGAATAGCATAATCCTTTACGGGAGGAATACCATAAAGCTTACCGCCCACACGACATGCATCCAAATATTCACTTCTTACGATATCCTTAATTCCTGCTCCATAAGTATCAAGTAATCCATCTTCTTCAAGATCCATCGTATATTCATTGTTTACACATGTCATATAGCCAGGTCCGCAGGTAGAAAACAGATCAACCTGTTCACCGGAAGAAAGCATCAGTTTAATATCTTCGCTGTATGCAGCACTGTCAATGATGAGTAATTCCACATCAAGTCCAAGTGTCTCTCTGGTATGTTTACTTAATTCCTCATTGATCCGGTCGATTCCTGCCGGTGCACCGGTCCAGTCAAAGAAGGAAACCACAACCTTCTCATACTCTCCGGACTCTTCTGCTGCTGCCTTTCTGTCTGCAATAGCCTGCGTAGCCGCATCGCTTACCTCAGTTGCTTCTTCCGCATCGGTATCTGCTGCGGAATCATCTGCAGAATCATCTGCAGATTCTTCTACGGCTGTATCTGCCGTATTATCTGTAGTCCCTTTAGAACCACATCCAGCCAGACAGGTTATTGTCATTGCTGTTGTTAATAATAATGCTAATAACTTTTTCATTTTTACCTCCTTTGGTAAATCGTTTTACTTTATGTTGATATTATATTTTATGTCATCAAATTTGTCAATATAGTATATATATTTTTTTATTTACAGCATATCATGTATATATTGCACATAATACGTATATAATTAGTAATTCGGTTTACTATTTGCTATACGTATATGTAAAAAAACAAAAACCATATTCTCAAAACACTGCAAAATGCAATAATTTAAGAATATGGTTCTCGCATTTATAAGACAAATACATTATACTCATCCATTAATTGTATATACCGAATTTCGTTCTATTATTTTTCCTTTTAACAAGACATCTCCTGTCTTAAATATTTTCTCCGGTTGTTCAATAAGCTCCAGAAGTCTGGACGCAGATTGGTATCCTATCTCTTCCAAGGGTAATGCCATAGTTGTAATCTGTGGATCAATGAATCTTGCAATATCCTGATTGTCATATCCCATAACCGCAACATCCTGCCCCGGCTTTAATCCTACGGAATTCAAATAAGCATACGCTCCCGCCGCGATCATGTCCGACAGACAAAACACAGCTGTTACCTGCTTATTTATCAGCTCCTTCATACCATCAAAACCTCCCTGTCGCGTCCAGTGCTGATATTCTACCAGTTCAGGATCAAACAATATGCCCGCTTCATACATTGCTTTTTGAACCCCTCTTACACGATTAATCGTATGATTATTATTTGATTCTCCGGCAATCAGACCGATTTTTTTATGTCCCTTGCTTAACAGATATTGAAAGCTTTCATATCCTCCGAAAAAGTCATCCAATCGATAGCTTGTTATATTCTCATCATCTGCCATAGAATATGCCATAACAATCGGCAAATGATTGCTGCTTTTTAAATTGTGTACCACATGCTCGTATCCTCCAATATAAAGGATTCCGTCTACATGACTTGCATCCATCTTTGTCAGTACCGGATGCAATGCGGACCGAAACAACTCCTCGTTATAAATCGAGGCACCTTGCCACCGTCCGAAAAGTCTCATGTTTTCAATTAACACGCTATAGTCTCTTTCCTCACAGCAATTCATAACACCTTCAATAATCGGCGGTACGCTAAACTCAATCAAATCCTCAGCAATAATACCTATTGTTTTAGTCAGCGAAGCTCTTAAACTTTTGGCAAAATAATTTGGCACATATCCGGTGGTCATGACTGCTTCATGAATCCGATCTGCCACATCCTGACTCACTTTGTATGATGTATGACAAGATTC
>USDI01000291.1 GCA_900553305.1 uncultured Lachnospiraceae bacterium | reverse complement strand
CACGACGCTCTTCCGATCTCCTGGATGGCTCGTTGATGCGTTTGCGTCCCTTTTCGGTCAAACACACCGAAATAGTTAGAACTTCTTAGTTCCGGAGGTTCTTGCAAGGACAAGTATTTTGTGCATGTTTGACCACCGTATCAACATCGTATCAGCATTATCTCATCTACCACACATTCCCCTGCACATATTCCTTCGCCGTCCACTTCTTGCGAACCTCCGTGATCTGCTCTCCATTGCGTACATAAACCGCAGGAAAATACTGAATAAACAGCGGATTCAGACTAATGGTATATCCCCCGACATTCTCATAAATAATCTGATCTCCCGTCTGAAGCTCCGGCAGATTCTCCATCGTAAAGAGCCGGTCACATTCCATACAGGTATAACCGGTGATCTCCTGTCTTTCCATTACAGGTGCGGATGGATTCTGCAGCTTCGTATGGTACAGGTACGAGGATTTAATCATGGTTGCATCAATGTTAAACCGGCTGCCATCGGTAATCAGATACCGGGTATCCCGGATATCCCGCACATCAATCACACTGGTTACAAAGAAAGATCCTTTGGAGATCAGAGAAATTCCAGGTTCTACAACCAACTGTGTCTGCTCCGGATCAAATTCCCTGTGAAGCTCTTCTGCAATAGCCGGGAAATAATCCGGATATTCCGGTCTGCCTTCCATTCCACCACAGTAGCCACCTCCGATATCCACATAGGATAATGTAAGATCAAATTCCTTTTTCAGCCTGCAGGCCATCTGTGCAATGCTGCGGAAAATCTGCACACTGCGGCTTTTACTGCTCGAATGAAGGTGAAGTCCTGTGACCTTTACATGAGGAAGGGCTCTTACATAAGAAAGAGCTTTGGCAAACTCCCCATTTTCATAAGAAAAACCGAACCGTCCACTCGTTTCTCCCATGGTCGTTTCTCCCGGACACATCTGTTCCAGATTGAAATTCACACGGATTCCAACATGGATTTCACTTACTTTTTCCTTTTCTTCTGCCTTTTCCTCTTCCAGTTCCCCGGAAAGCTTCGTCAGCCATTCCAGTTCCCATTTGGAATCCACATTCACATATCCTCCGGCAAGTACAACATCCCGGAAAGACTGCTCATCCTTATAAGGGCCATTATAAACAATCTCCGAATCCTGAAATCCAAGATATTTTGCCAATCCATATTCGTCCCTGGACACGACTTCCGCATAAGTCCCCTGCTTCTTATAAAAATTCACCAGCCAGGGAAGGGAGTTCGTCTTAAAGGAATAGCCGATCCGGTAATTGGGCCAGTTCTTTTTTAATGCTCCCGTCAGCATATCAAAATATCTCTGTAAAATTGGTTCATCCAGTAAAAAATATGGGGTAGGAATTTTTTCTGTCATATCAAGCCTCTTTCAACATTCTCTGCTCACTTTTTAATCTTACTTTCTATTCTGAGGTATCCCTGTACAAGCAGGTCGGTTACGACCAGCACAGCTACCGACCATAAGATGCATGTTTTCACATCAAATCCACCAAACGCAGCGAAACCGCCAATGGCATAATATACTCCAATATGTACGGCATACATCTTCGAAATCTGCTTCGAATAAAAGCAAAGCTTGTTGTACCCGAATTTCCACTTTTCAATCACCGGCATCACCAGGAAGGAAAGTGCAAATACAAACAGGATCGTGCAGAAGCTTCCAATGACCTTCAAAAGTCCCGGTGTCCGGTATTGATCCAGCATATAATTAAAGAAGTCATCCACATTCGGATGTAATGCGATACAGCTTATAAACCAGACTACAGCGATTACTCCACAAATAATCCCACTCTTTTTGTAGAAATCTCCCTTTTTCTCCTCTGGAATTCTCCTGATCACCTTGGCAAACACATATCCTAAAAAGACATAACTCAGATATGGGAAGAAGCAGAAGCTTGTTTCCCCTTTTCCACCAAACGTCATATCCAGAATCCAGTTAAGCGCCTGATTGTCTGAAACCAGCAGTTTGGTAAACGGCGTTACAATTCCCACAACGATTGCACTGATGATATAGCCGCTCAGCTTTACATTTAATTTTTTGTATAATGCCAGTACCAGATAACACATACCGGATATGAAGAAGATATTGACGAAAGTAAGCGCCGCATACAGGTTTTCATGGTACAATTCCCTGCTGCCCGGTACTTCTCCCGCAATCAGGTTCCTTAAGTAGAAACTGATCACAATCGCTGCGCCATAACACAGGTTACTTAAAGCCTGAAACACTAACAACTTTATTCCGTTTCTCACCATATCCTTAGGTTCGGAATGTCTTGTAAAAACGCTTCCAAATCCCATCGCAAACAGATACAGGCAGGCCCCCGTCGGCATAAACAGTGCAAACAATATTTCATGTGCATTTGAGGTTACCGTATCAAGGTTCCCGATCGTCTGAAAGGAATGGATCAATATGATCATAATCATCAGGAAACCCTTTACCAGATCCAGTTCCCTCTGCCGGCCTACATTCACTTCTTCGTTCTTTAAAGAAAACATTTTCATTCCCTCTTTCATCTTAATCCCCTTTTTCTTGTAACTATTCAGAGCCATGCAAAATTGCTTTCTGTGAATGCTTGCATTCATAC
>USDI01000290.1 GCA_900553305.1 uncultured Lachnospiraceae bacterium | reverse complement strand
GATATGGCAGGGGTGGTACTCCGCACCATGATGCGTTGTGTAGATAATAATGTCATGCCGATGAAGGCATATTTTGATAAACAGTACCTTGCAGATAACGGTGCGATGCAGCTTGTAGAGGGTGAGAAGCCGGTTACCTGTGCTTTTGCAGGAAATGGACAGGCACTATTACCGACCGCCTCCTGTTTCGGACATGAAGAGTTTGAAAAGGTGGATGAGGACGCACTGGATGCAGTAGCGGAACTGATCAACTGTATCAATGGTCTGTATGCGTCCGATATGAGTCAGCAGAGAATTGAAATGGAATTATGTCCTCCGGAATTTTCTGCTTCCATCAGCGGATTTTACAGTGAGAAGATGCTGGTACTTCCGATCGAAGTATATGGAGAGACCGTACAGGTACTTATTACGATAGGCAACAGCCTTGAAATGCGATAGAGAAAACAGGAGGAGAATAAGAAATGGGAAAGATACTGATCGTAGATGACTCCAGAACATCCCGTAAGATGTTAAGAGAGATTTTGGAGGGTATGGGACATGAAATCGCCGGAGAGGCAACGAACGGTGAGGAAGGATATGTGATGTATAAGGAACTTAATCCGGATCTTGTAACTCTGGATATTACCATGCCGAAGATGGATGGTATCGAAGCCCTGATGCTGATTAAGAAATATAACGAGAATGCAGAGGCCGTAATGATTACAGCAGCAGGACAGAAGGAAAAGATGATTCAGGCAGTTAAATACGGAGCGTCCGAATTCATCACGAAGCCTTATGAGCGCGAAGAAGTAGAGGGTATCATTGCACAGATTCTGGATTAATTTTCCATAAGGAACGGAATGAAAAGGAAAGATCCTCTGGATCTTTCCTTTTTAGCAAAAGGGAGAACAGATGATGCACTGGATGAGTGTATTACGTGAACTGAATATGGTATCGGTAACGATACGGCTTCTGCTTGCGCTGGTTGCAGGAACGTTGATTGGAATTGACCGTGGAATGAAGCGGCGCGGGGCCGGAATTAAAACACATGTGCTGGTCTGCCTTGGTGCAACACTGGTGATGATGACCGGACAGTATACGTTTAATTATTTTGGCCAGGGACACGATGTGAGCCGGCTTGGTGCGCAGGTGATCAGCGGAGTCGGTTTTCTGGGAGTCGGTACAATCATTGTGACAGGCAGGAATCAGGTAAGAGGACTTACCACGGCGGCGGGACTCTGGGCATGTGCCTGCATCGGGCTTGCATTGGGAATCGGCTTTTATGAAGGGGCCTTTGTCATGCTGGTGCTCGTACTGCTTACCTTCGTAGGACTTGCGCGGCTTGACCGGTATGTCTATATGCATTCCCGTGTGCTGGAGCTTTATATCGAGGTGGACAGTGCCAAGAGCATCGTGGAACTGCGTAAGCAGCTCCGTAAGATGGATCTGCGTATAGCCGGATTTGAAACCATGGAGACTATGATTAAGGGAGATGATACTTCGGTGATGACGAGCATCGAACTTAGCGGGCCTCATATGCATGATGCAACGATACAGGCGATACGGAATATTGAGGGTGTGGTTTATGTCGAGGAGCTGTAGGGGATGCGCGCTTTTGGCTTGCATTCTGCGTATAAAAGAGCTATAGTTTTTAAGATGGCTTAAGATATTGATTGAGGAGGAGATTATGGCAGGACAGACGAATCTACAGAAGGATGTGCTTGTATTGAATATGGAACAGCAGCTTTCTGAAATTGCACAGAGTATGTTTGATAAGAAAATTGCAGAGCTGACCGATCAGGAACTGTATTATGTAGTTCTTGTTCTCACGAAAAGACTCATGAAGGTTTCTGATGAGAACGAAGGTGAGAAGAAGGTATATTATATTTCCGCGGAGTTCTTAATTGGTAAACTGCTTTCCAATAACCTGATTAACCTTGGTGTCTATGACAAAATGGTAGAGATTCTTAATAAATACGGAAAGCAGCTTTCGGTCATTGAAGAAATCGAACCCGAACCTTCCCTGGGAAATGGCGGATTGGGAAGACTGGCAGCCTGCTTTATGGATTCTATTGCAACACTTGGATTACCGGGGGAAGGCATTGGTTTAAACTATCATTTCGGTCTGTTTAAACAGGTATTCCGTGACAAATTACAGTGTGCGGAGAAGAATGACTGGATGGAGAAGGAATCCTGGCTTACCAGAACGGATATTTCCTTTGATGTGTTCTTTGGGAAGAAAAAGGTCGTATCCCGTCTGTATGACATTGATGTTCCCGGATATGACAGTGGTGTCAATAAACTTCGCCTGTTCGATATTGAAAGCGTAGATGAAGACCTGGTAAAGAAGGGCATTGATTTTGATAAGGAAGCTATTGAGAAGAATCTGACCTTATTCCTTTATCCGGATGACTCGGATGAAGCGGGGAATCTGCTTCGTATTTATCAGCAGTATTTCATGGTATGTAATGCTGCACAGCTCATTCTGCATGAGATGAAAGAGAAGAAATATGACCTGCGTAAGATGTATAACCATGCAGTCATTCAGATCAATGATACCCATCCGACCATGATTATTCCGGAACTGATCCGTATTCTGGTTGAGGAAAAGGCATTTACCATGTATGAAGCTATTGACGTGGTCAGTA
>USDI01000289.1 GCA_900553305.1 uncultured Lachnospiraceae bacterium | reverse complement strand
CTTAACTGATGTAAAGCCCATTCACTGCCAGAAGATTTTTTCGGATATGGCTGATGAGGGCTATAAGACGACTACCATATACCAGACGCGGATTGCTCTTTATAACATGTTTGAGTTCGCCAGAGAGAATGATGTACTTATTGCGAATCCATGCAAGAAGTCGTTAAAGAGCGATATGGGAAAGCCTTCAGATAAGAAAGAAGCTCTTACAATAGACGTTCAGAAAAAGTTCTTAGAAGCTGTGGTTGGCTACAGCTATGAGAATCAGTACCGCTTCGTGTTGCAGACCGGACTTCGTACAGGTGAGCTTATAGGACTTAAGTGGAGTGATATCGACTTCGAAAATCGAACCATGAAGATTGAGAGGACGATGGAATATCGCTATAAGGTAGGTGAATGGAGAGTTGGTCCACCTAAGAGTAAATCCGGCTACCGTACAATTCCTCTTACAGACGAAGCAATTCGTATTCTTGAAAATCAGAGATCAAAGAATAAGAGCTTAAAGCTCGTGCCGATGGAATGGAAGGATATTGTCTTTCTTTGCAGAAAGGGAACGCCGGTCAAGAACAGTACTTATGATACAGGACTTTTTAAGTATTGTGACCGTGTAGGCATTCCGAGATTTTCGATGCATGTACTCAGACATACTTTTGCGACAAGGTGCATTGAAGGTGGAATGAAGCCCAAGACTCTGCAGAAGATTTTAGGTCATTCCAACATTGGTATTACCATGAATCTGTATGTTCATATTACAGAGGATGAAAAACATAGAGAAATTGACTTAGTGGCTGACGCGTTAAAAGTGGTATAAAACTTGATGCGAAATTCATCTCCGTGGTACTCGATGTGGTACTCGGTTAAAAACACGAATCGCGGAAAGCCAGTAAAATAAAGGAAAAATGAAGGAGATGAATATATTATGAAATTAGGAATCGTAGGGTTACCAAACGTAGGAAAGAGTACATTATTCAATTCACTGACCAAGGCAGGAGCGGAATCTGCAAACTATCCGTTCTGTACCATTGATCCCAATGTGGGTGTGGTAGCCGTTCCGGACGAGCGTTTAAAGCTTTTGGGAGATCTGTATCATTCCAAAAAGGTAACTCCTGCTGTGATCGAATTTGTGGATATTGCAGGTCTTGTGAAGGGAGCTTCCAAGGGGGAAGGTCTTGGTAACCAGTTCTTAAGCAACATCCGTGAGGTGGATGCGATTGTGCATGTGGTACGCTGCTTTGAGGATCCGAATGTGGTACATGTTGACGGAAGCATTGATCCGCTCCGTGATATTGAAACCATCAATCTGGAACTGATTTTCTCCGATCTGGAAATTCTGGAGCGTCGTATGGCAAAGACCGGTAAGGCAGCCAGAATGGACAAGTCCCTTGCCAAGGAGGCAGAGCTTTTGGAAGAGCTTATTGCACATCTGGAATCAGGAAAGATGGCAAAGAGTTATGTGACCGATGATGAAGACAAGCAGGCGATCTTAAAGAGCCTTAATCTTCTTACTTATAAGCCGACCATTTACGCAGCAAATGTGGCAGAGGATGATCTGGCAGATGACGGTGCCAACAATCCGGGCGTGCAGAAGGTACGTGAGTTCGCAAAAGAAGACGGAAGTGAAGTGTTTGTAATCTGTGCCCAGATTGAGCAGGAGATTGCAGAGCTGGATGATGATGAGAAGGCAATGTTCCTGGAGGATCTTGGATTAAAGGAATCCGGACTTGAGAAGCTGATCCGTGCAAGCTATTCCTTACTGGGGCTGATGAGCTTTCTGACCGCAGGAGAGGATGAAACGAGAGCATGGACCATTAAGATCGGCACGAAGGCTCCACAGGCAGCCGGTAAGATCCATACTGACTTTGAGCGTGGTTTCATCAAGGCTGAGGTTGTTAATTATAAGGATCTTTTAGAGCAGGGCTCTCTTGCAGCAGCAAGAGAAAAGGGACTTGTCGGCATGGAAGGCAAGGACTATGTGGTACAGGATGGGGATGTTATTCTTTTCCGTTTTAATGTGTAATAGCAAAGGAGTAAACAATTATGATGGATTTGATGGAAATTTCATTTCCCAATCTTGGAATTGATCTGAAGTATGTGCCCAAGGGTTTTACTGTTTTCGGATTTACCATTGCAATCTATGGAATCTGTATCGCTGTTGCGGTTATCTGCGGATATCTGATGGCAGCGAAGGTGGCAAAGAAGACCGGACAGAATCCGGATACCTATTTTGATTTTGCAATCTATGCGGTAATCCTTTCCATTATTGGAGCGCGAATCTATTATGTGATCTTTCAGTGGGATTACTATAAGAATCACCTGTTAAGCATCTTCAACCTGAGGGAAGGCGGACTTGCCATTTATGGCGGCGTGATTGTGGCTTTTATTACGGTCTTTGTATACAGTAAGCTTAAGAAGCTCAATCCTTTCCGCCTCATGGATACAGCATTGCCTGGACTGATCCTCGGACAGGCAATCGGACGGTGGGGAAATTTCTTTAACCGTGAGGTGTTCGGTGAATATACCGATAATCTGCTTGCCATGCGGCTTCCGATCGGAATGGTGCGAAGTGGGGATATTTCCGAAAATCTGCGGAATCATATTATAGAAGGAACGAACTACATTCAGGTGCATCCGACCTA
>USDI01000288.1 GCA_900553305.1 uncultured Lachnospiraceae bacterium | reverse complement strand
GGACTAACCTATGTGTCAATAGATAGCTTGCATTCATCATGCATGCCACATAACTTTATAAGAGCTTTAATTCGTTTCCCGTAACATAAGCTTCCAGTGTCTTCAGAATCATCCGGATACTGTTCTCAAAGGAAGCCTGCACAAAGGTTTCACGGAACTTCCACATGGCATAAATGGATTTCATCAAATTTACAACGGTTCCATAATCCACATCGGGCCGCACATCACAAATCAGCGTCAGCCATTGCTTTAACTGATCCTTCTGTCTGGACGGATCAAACAGATGATACTCCTTCATATGCTGCTTCATCCACAGGAAATCATCGGTATCAACGCTGTTCATTAAATCATAATCACTGAAAAGATATTCCCGGAAAAGTTCAAAAAATTCCTTTGCCGTCATCTGTGTCCTTCCGGCTAATTTTCTCTGGATCATCCCTTCTGTCTTCTCATTTACATATTGCATGAGCGCATACAGATACTCTTCCTTGGAAGAATAGAATAAATAAAAGCTTCCCTTTGCAATTCCGCAGCTCCTGGTAAGCTTGTCCACCGTGGTTTTCTGTATCCCATGCTCTTTAATTAATTTTATTCCTGCAAGAAAAAGCTCTTCCCTGATCTTTTCCTGTTCCTTTTCCGTAAATCCTGCCGGCATAATTCCTCCTATGACTAAATCCAATCACCTGGTCAAACTAAAGTATTATTCCCCTCTTTCATAAACTAAAAGCAGGGTTCCATCCTCTACCGATACCATTGCATTCTGACCGATAAAGGAATTGCTTACGCCCAGCGTAAAATCAGAGGTCAGACTCCCGACATATTCATACTTAAGTCCCCGTATCACTACGCCGTTCGCCTTGTCACTCAGACAGATCACCGATAGACTTCCCTTAAGGGCAGAAGAAAATGTTTTGCAGCCGTTCCACAGAACTTCCATCCGGATGCCGTCACCCATCATCTGGATCTGGCAGCCCTTCTTTGCATACAGACTCATCAACTGCACATTGGCAAAGGTATGGGAAACCCGTGCTCCGCCACAGCCACCATAAATCAGGATTTCATGGTAGCCCTTTTCATAAGCCTTCGCTACCGCCAGCCCCATATCCGTGTCATCCTTTTCAACCGGAACAATCTCATGCGGAATCTCGTCGATTGCCGCTTTAACTGCTGCTTCCGTCAAAATATCATCATACTTAATGGAATCCAGATCTCCTACCAGAAAATCCGGACGCAGCTTATTTTTCAGTAAAAATCCCAGACCGCCATCAGCAGCAATGACATAAATATCCTTTTTCATTTCCGGCTTACGGCATCCGCTTCGGCAGGTTGCACAATCGTGGGTGCAGCTTTCCTCCTGTGCTCCGTAGCCTGCCCATCTAAGCAATGCAAGTAATTGTGCGGCTTCATTTCCCATCGGTGAAGCACCGATGATAATGGCCTGCTTATATTTTCTGGTAATCGGATTCATGACTTTCCCTACCTTTTGATTGTATTGATAGATTTCTATTGGTTAATGAAAGAAGGATCTTCTTTCACCATTTCAATAAATGCCTGTGCAACATCCGGGTCGAATTGTGTTCCCTTTCCATTCTCCAGTTCTCCGATGGCATACTCCACACTTAGCTTTTCCTTATAGGCTCTGCGCGATACCATGGCATCGAAGCTGTCACACACCGCAAGAATTCTTCCGAGAATCGGAATCTCCTTTCCCTTGATTCCATTTGGATAGCCCTTTCCGTCATAGCG
This sequence comes from uncultured Lachnospiraceae bacterium, assembly GCA_900553305.1. Taxonomy (GTDB): domain Bacteria; phylum Bacillota; class Clostridia; order Lachnospirales; family Lachnospiraceae; genus Suilimivivens. The sequence goes on along the minus strand of USDI01000288.1, from coordinate 900 downwards.
TTCATGATGGGATAGAACTGCCGGAATCACATAGTTCATATGAGGCAGAAAACGAATCATCTCAACCGATTTTTCCACATGGGTTTTAATCACCTCATACTCTTCCTTCGTAAGCTTTCCCTTCTTCTTTAAGATATCATCCTGAATGCCGATCTTACCAATATCATGAAGCAGTCCTGCCACCCTTGCTGTCTGAATGTCCTCCTTTGGAAGTCCCAGCTTCATGGCAAGCCTCTCTGCATATTTTGAAACATTTTCAGAATGCTCAAAGGTAAAGGAATCTTTGGCATCAATTGCTGCCATAAGAGAAAAAATGGTCGGCGATACCTGATTATACCACTTTTCGTTGTCCTGCTTCTTTTCCTCTAAATCTTCCTTTTCATAAACCTCAATACAGTTCTTGCCGTTTTCTTTCGCATAAAATGAAGCCTGTCTGCCTGCCGGAATAACTCTGTCGCATTTTCCGCAATCAGAATATCACAGGCAATTCCAATACTGAGGGTAATAAGCTGAATTACTTTCGGCTTATCCTTTGTTGTTTCGAGCATCACAGTCTGAAGCTGCTTCGCAAAGGAAATCAGATTATCCTTGCGGTTATCCGGCATAATAATCAAAAACTCATTGCCACCTACACGAAATACCTGTGTATCTTCATCTGCAAGCTTCCGCATCTGTTCTGCTACCCAATGCAGGACTTCATCACCTGTACTTTCCCCATACAGATCGTTATACAGTTTAAAGTTATCAATGTCCAGATAAATCATCCCTGCAGTATGAATCCGGATATCCAGTTTTTTAAGACATTCGCGGCAGTAATTCCAGTTATATAAACCGGTCAGTCCATCATGGATCGACACCTGATACAGTTTTTCATAGGCGTGAATACTCTTCAGCACACCG
>USDI01000287.1 GCA_900553305.1 uncultured Lachnospiraceae bacterium | reverse complement strand
ATCTTCGTAATGGAACCCATCATCTCAGAGTCGTTCACGGACATCATAATGGCTTCCCGCAGATACTGGTATCCTTTAATGTGTGCCGGAACACCGATCTCATGGATCATATCGGTCACATCCTGCTCTAAATCAAAGTTTTTCTCTTCCGGTGCCGCAACGGTATTTATTTTCTGTACATTAAGAGTACCATCTTCTTCTCCCTTTATGGACGGTACGGTAATAACCACCTGAAATTCTCTGTTGTTCTGCATCAGACTCCCAATGAGCTGATAAACACTTTCCGTGTCTTTCCCTGCTGATAACTCAATTTGCTGCATAAAATTCTCCTTTTCCCTTTTTAAGAAGGGTGCCTGACGGATTTCTCCATCGGTTGGCACAAACTCTAACAATTCCCGACGAAATCATTATAGGTAACAGAATTTTTGAGTGCAACCGTAAGTTATCGCACGATTTTATTCCTTATTTATACTCATACCGGATGGAAAGCTGTTTCTCTTCATAGGTAATCTCTGCCAACGCTCCGTTCACAATCGGCATGGCCGGCGGCAAATGTCCCAGATCCGCATCCATGATGACCGGAACATTGTACTTTTCTGCGGTAGATAAAATGGCACGATACTGATCCATCCCCATCATTTCTTCCCCGAAGCACAACGGGCGTCCGATCAGAAAGCCTGCTGTATTCGAAAACCAGCCCGCCTGATCCATCTGCCACATGGCTCTGCGGATATCAAACACATTGAGGTCACAGGATTCCAGAAACCAGATGATTCCATCCTTCCCATAGGTTGCATTAAATTCTCTTACCTTGTCATATGACGTACCAACAAGGAGCTGCAAACAGTCCATGCAGCCACCCAGAAGCCGTCCTTTCATTCTGATCTGATCGGTTTCTTCATATTTTCCTATTGCTGCATTTTTTTGTACCAAATTCTCATCTGATATTTTTTCTGGTGAAATGATATTTTTTATTCCCGGTTCAATATGATCTGAAAAATCCGTGCCCTTCCTTTCGGGAATATCGTATCCCCTGAGAGCGGAAGGCTCCGTGCAGTGATAAGGAAGCAGGGGATGCTCTTCATCCTTATTCTTCTCTTTTTCCCAAAGAGGGTAACTGTGAACCTCCTGTTTCTTTCCCTGTAAAATAGCAAGAGCATCTTCAAGGCTTTCATGATACGGATCCATCCCAAAGGATGCCGCGCAGGGCCCGTACAGGGCAGCCACATCACAGAGCGTCGTCAATAAAAAGGTAAAGTTCGTGTTGTCGGAATATCCCATATACCACTTGGGATCTGCCTTTCTTACCCGTTCAAAATCCATATAAGGAAGAACAGTACACATCAGTTCCCCGCCGCCGCAGGAAATCAGAATATCATTACTCTTTTTCTCATAGTATTCCATCAGTTCTTCGGCACACTTCTGCGGAGTATTGCTGATTCCGATGCCGCTTCCTTCGTAGCAGTTCGGTCCAGGCTCCGTAGCAAATCCACGATCGTGAAACTTCTGCAGTGCACTGTCAAAGCAGGTATGATACGGTTCAATGGCACAGCCAAAAGAAGGGGCCACAAAGCCGATAGTTCCATGTTCTTTCAAAAATTCCGGGTATCGCATTTTATTTCTCCTTGTTGTCTTTTTATAGTCAATAAACTCTTAAGTATCCTTCCTCAATATCGCCAGATATGCTTCATAAGCAAACACTCTGTTTCTTGCAGCATTGGTTGTTTCCTGCAAAATTCCAAATTCTACAAGTTTTCTTACAGCAGCAGCTACCGTATTATAACTGACTGCCAATTCCTTTGCCGTTCTCTTAATATCAATAATCGGATACTGCTCAATATAATCAAAAACGGCCCGTAGATTATCTTTTCTCCGAGTTGTCTTTGGAAGTTTTTCTATATTGGCATCATGTAACATAGAAAGCCGATGAATTGTTTCCAAAGAATCCGACGATGCTTTACTCACTGCCTCCAGAAAAAATCTTATCCATTGTTCAAAGTTTCCGGTTCTTCTGACTTCACTAATCCGGTCATAATATTCTATCTGGTTCTTTTTAAAAAAATAGGATATATAAATAACTGGTTTTGTGAGCAATCCCTGCTCCATTAAATAAAGAAGTATCAAAAGTCTTCCAATTCTTCCATTTCCATCCAGAAACGGATGTATTGTTTCAAACTGATAATGAATCAATGCAACCCTGATCAATGGATCATAATCCACATTTTCATTGATATATTTCTCCAAATCAGACATTGCTGTCTGCATATCTTCTACATTAGGTGGAATATATCTTGCATCTTTTAATGAACAATTTGCAGGCCCGATCCAGTTTTGGGAATATCTGAATTCTCCCGGAGTTTTATCCTGTCCACGAACATTTTCCATCAATACTTCATGTATTTCTCTTATTAATCGGCAGCATAAAGGTAATCTTTCCAAACGTTTTAAGGCATATTGTGTTGCTTTTACATAATTAATAACATCTGATACATCAAGATTTACATTTGCATCCACTTCTGGATCTAATACATCATCAAGAGTACACTGCGTTCCTTCTATTTGTGAAGAGATCAACGCTTCCTTTCTAACATACATGGATATAAACAAATCTGCATTAGAAATCAATTGTGATGCCGTATCAAGTTTTACAAGCTGCTTATTTGCATC
>USDI01000286.1 GCA_900553305.1 uncultured Lachnospiraceae bacterium | reverse complement strand
CCGGAAAACACTTATATTTGTCAGCCAATTTGTACAATCCGACAGCTTATGAAGGGGCATGGCTGAACTGTTACGTGACTCTTAAAAAATCATGCTACACCTACATCGAAATCCATCCAAATGCATTTGCTACAGAGCTGATCAGAATAATTGCTGCAAATACCGGACAGAGATACTGGATCATAAAGTAAAACACCTTTTTTCTACGGAATCTGCTTTCTCCATGCAGCACCTCCTCTTCCACACGCTTCACACCGATCACCTTCGATACCAACAGGCAGGTCGCAATCGCTGCAATCGGCATCATAACGGAATTTGTCAGAAAATCAAAGAAATCCAGGAACTGCATGTTGATAATCTTCACGCCGCCCAGCGGGCCATATCCTAAGGAAGAAAGGGTTCCAAGCAGCAGCATGATCACACCGATTAACACCGTCGATTTCCTTCTGCCCCAGCCCAGCTCGTCCTCAAAGGTCGATACGGCACTTTCTGTCAGTGCAATCGAGCTTGTGATCGCCGCGAACAATACCAGAACGAAAAAGACAATTCCGATGGCTGTTCCGAATCCCATGCTGGCAAATACCTTCGGAATGGTGATAAACATCAATGCCGGACCCGCCTGCAGCGTGTCCGGATCTCCACCGGAAAAGGCAAACACCGCCGGAATAATCATAAGTCCTGCCATAATAGCAATCAGCGTATCAAATATCTCTACATTTCTCGTAGAATCCTCGATAGAAATTTCCTTTTTCATATAAGAACCAAAGGTAATCAGAATTCCCATGGCAATCGACAGGGAATAAAACATCTGTCCCATCGCAGAAACTACCGTCATCCAGGAAAAATTCTCAAGATTTGGAACAAGAAAATATTTCACACCGGCAATTGCTCCCGGTCTTGTCACGGAATAAACCGTAATAATGAGGGACAACACAACAAGCACCGGCATCATAAATTTGGAAACACGTTCAATTCCGTTACGCACACCGGCAAAAATAATTCCAAGAGTAAATAACGCAAAGACAATAAAGCAGATTTCCGTGGAGGCACCGTTCGAGATAAATTCTGAAAAGTAACCATCCTCTGCAAGCCTTGCACCATTTCCAAGTGCATATTCCACAAGATATTTAATGACCCAGCCGCCGATTACTGAATAATATGGCACAATCAGAATCGGAATAATCGCATTGATCCAGCCCCCGAAAGCCAGCCATCCGGATTTGCCAAAGGACTGATAGGCTCCTACCGGGCTTTTTCCGGTCATTCGTCCGATCGATGTCTCTGCCACAATCATTGCATAACCGAACGTCAATGCCAGAATAATATAGATTACCAGAAAGATACCGCCTCCATACTTTGCAGCCAGATAAGGAAATCTCCAGATATTCCCCAAGCCCACGGACGCTCCCGCCGCTGACAGCACAAAACCGATCTTCCCGGAAAAGGAACTTCTCTTATTGTTTTCATTTTTCATATGTCTTCTCCATCCCAATTAAAATCATAAGCAGTTCCAGTGTAACATATCCGCTTATGAAAAACAATGAAACGATTTTCAGCACTCATTAAGCTATGAACTGACTTTCAGTGCTCATTAAGAGGAACCATCCGGATCTCCACACTTCCGTCCAGATGCCGTGTAATCAGTGTTCCACCGCGCTGGGTGTGCCGCTTCATAATTCCGTTATACCCCAGATAATCAATCGACATGCCATAGGTCATCCGGATTCCTTTATACACAACAGAAAGTGTATTCAGATGATCATGTCCACAAAACATCCATTTGATCACGCCGTTTTCCACTGCCTTACGGAAAAAGGTGCCTTCATATCTCGGAATACCAAAGTGTTCGTTCATTTCTCCGATATTTCCATGCATGTACGTTACACTTTTATCCCCCAGACGCATTTTTTCATAAGCCTCTTTAAATTCCGCTACCGGAATATGGAAAAATGCCATTGCTTTCACGTTCGGGTCCTCCTGCTTTAGCTCCAACAGCCTGTCCATGCACCAGTCTGCCTGATCCTCATGAATGCAGTCAAATCCACTGTAAAACCAGCCTTTCTCCCCATACATATTCGAATCCAGGAACACCAGCGGAAGCAATATCCTTCCCTGTTCATCGATCAGATTTAAGAAATAGTTGCCGACTCCGTAAATCTCGGGTCTTCCCTTCGTAAAAATACTGTATTTACCGGATGCAAACAGCTCTGCCATCTGCTCTTTGTTATATCTGGAAAACATCTCGCAGTCATGATTTCCGAAAACCATTGCATAGGGAATCCGGAATTGATCCATAAACCGGATAAAAATCTGTGCCTGCCGCTTGTTGTTCAGCGTTCCTGCTTTAGGAAAAAAGGGAAATACCGAATCTCCGGTAATGGCAATCAGATCCGGCTTTGTTTTCTTCACAATGGCACTTACCGCTTTCAGTGCAAGCTGATCCCGTTTCTTAGAAAACAAACCAAATCCAAGGTGCAGATCCGTAAGCTGAAGGATCCTGAAATCCCGGTCCGGTGATATTTTTAAAGTAAAGGTATCTTCATCTGCCTTTTTGAAATTATCCGCTGTGTACATAATCGAAATTTGTCCTTTTTATCTTATTAGTAATTTCATTGTAACTATTCAGAGCCATGCAAAATTGCTTTCTGTGAATGCTCGCATTCATAC
>USDI01000285.1 GCA_900553305.1 uncultured Lachnospiraceae bacterium | reverse complement strand
AACGTATCATTTTTGATGATGAGCTCTCCAAATGGAACTATCTCGTCAAATGTTGATCTTAACCGCAGAAAACTACGGAAGTTATTATTTACACATTACTTAGTTGTTTTGTTGTCTTGTTGTTTAGTTGTTTGGTTGCAAAGTTAAGAAAAAACTTCGGAAAAGCCTTGGCTTTCTCGCATTTCATTATTATCTTTGCAACGGAAAGGGCGTGCCGACCGCCACTTCCGCAGGAAAAAAATACCTACTGATGACAACCAAACCACGACACCATACATGATATTGAAAGAAAACTACATCGCAGATGAACACCGTTACGACACCGCCGACCGAATGTATCGGCGATGCGGACAGTCTGGCGTCCTACTCCCAAAGGTGAGCCTCGGCTTCTGGCATAACTTCGGATATGCGGATTCTTACGACCGCAGTCGTGCATTGACCCATTACGCTTTCGACCACGGTGTGACGCATTTTGACCTCGCCAACAATTACGGACCTCCATACGGAGCGGCTGAAGAGACATTCGGCAGACTGATGGATGATGATTTCCGTCCTTACCGTGACGAGCTTTTCATCGCTACAAAAGCAGGATATGATATGTGGGAGGGGCCTTATGGCAACTGGGGTTCAAGGAAATATCTCATGGCGAGCCTCAATCAGAGCTTGAAACGTATGCACCTCGACTATGTAGATCTCTTCTACAGTCATCGTTACGACCCAAACACACCGCTCGAAGAGACCCTTCAGGCGCTGGTGGATATAGTTCGTCAGGGCAAAGCATTGTATGTGGGCATATCACGCTGGCCACTTGAAGCACTGAAAGTGGCAAAAGAATATCTCTCTGCTCGCGATGTGCCATTGCTCATCTATCAGGGCAAGCTCAATCTCATCGACCGTGAACCGCTGGAAGAGGGCATACTCGATTATTGTGCCGACAATGGTATAGGCTTCATATCCTTCTCTCCGTTGGCTCAAGGACTGCTCACCGACCGTTATCTCAACGGCATACCAGCAGACTCTCGCATGACTCACAGTCAATTTCTCACTCCTGATCGCCTCACTCCCGACCTTCTCGCCAAACTTCGTCAAATGTCTGCCGAAGCCAATCAGAAAGGTCAGACCCTCTCGGATGCCGCTTTGCAATGGATTCTCAGTCAGCGTGGCGTCACATCAGTGCTCGTAGGTGTGAGCAAAGTGGAGCAGATGGAGCGTAATATAGCCAGTTGTCTTATGGGTTGACCTCCACTTTCCGTTCTCCGAAGCAAGGCAGAATGCAATAGGAAAAATGGAACAAAAAGTCGAATGAAAAGGTATCGTCAGACAATATCTTAGCTTTCACATCGTAAAAGCATAGATATTGCATCGTAAAAGCATAGTTATTACGCCCTAATAACTATGCTTTTGCCGTCTAATAACTATGCTTTTGCAACGCAATGAAAACCAATAGGTTACGAAAGCACTTTTCCGCCACTTGCTGCGGACGGGAAAATGGGACAGTTTTTGGGGGAGCAGTTGTTGGTTGTTGGTTTTTGGTTGTCGGTAGGTTTGCACTATACTACCGATAAATCAGCTTCTTTTGGTTGTTGGTTTTCGGTAGGTTTGTACTATACAACCGACAACCCTTGTCTTCACACCTCAAAGTCGAGGCATGTGCGCTGCACGGTGTAAGGGCGCACCTTGCCGTTTGCCACTGCGAGGTGGTCGGGATGCTGTGCGTAGCCTTTCAATGCTTCGGGACTTTCCAGTGTGCTGTCGAGCATTACATCGCAGTTGCTTGAATCCAGTCTGCCACTAATATTGACTTTGCATTCAATGAGACCTGGTACCTTGCCAACGAGAGATTCCAAACCAGCTTTGATGCCAGCCTTTACGCTTTCTTTCTCCTCAGAACTCAGTTCATCAGAGAGCTTCCATAGAATAATATGCTTTACCATTTTTCTTTGTTGATTGATGTTACTGTTTGCAAAAGTAACCCTTTATTCGCTATCTTGCAAGAAAAACATGGGAAAAATGTTGTTTTTGTAACAAATAGTTATTATCTTTGCACGAGAAAAAAAATAGAAAGGAAAGATATGGACAAAAAAAGACCTTCGGAATCTCAACGACTCGAAAGGCCCAAATAATCTACTACTAACTATAACTAACCTAACTATTTTAATTATTATGCTATGCTAATGAATGAAACATAAAGCGTTTGCTTCGTTTCTGGGTACAAAGGTATGAACTTTTCTCCACATTATCAACACTTTAACACTATTTAAGTGTAAAAAATAAGAAATCGTTTGCATGTCAAAATTACACTTGTTGACAATTAGTGACCCAAATAATGCTACTTACAGGATGGAAACGGCAGAAGGATTCTTCCGTTTTTTAGCAGAATCGACGTCGGAAGAAATGCCTATCAGACATAGATACCGCCTGCTGAAGGAGGTTTATTATCATGCTGTGGAACAGTGTCTGATGGAATGCCGCATCAATTTCGTGGGACTGTTTGCCAAGACCGACTATATCATGAAGGAATATCATGTGCCAGCACCTGTGGCACGACTGATACATGACACGAGAAAGATTCTCTTTCCGGAGCGGAAGCATGGACTTCACCTTACGGAAGAGGAGCTCGAAAGGTCTTTTCCGCACGATCTGAAAGCAGTGAGTCTGCTGGTGAAGTA
>USDI01000284.1 GCA_900553305.1 uncultured Lachnospiraceae bacterium | reverse complement strand
GCTTCCTTGCTGATCTTGTTGCCCTTGCCATAATAAGCCTTCATCAGCTTGCCATAACTTCCATTCTTAATGCTCATGTAATCGGAAAGAAAATTTAAATTAGAATTTCCTGACATACTCTGAAACAAAAAGGAATAATTCTGCTTCATACCGGTATATCCCATGTTCAATCGTACTCCCATATGACTTCCCTGCCTTTCCATACGCTAACTATATATTAGCAAAATAATCGGCAAAATACAATCCGATTTACGCAATTTATGTAAAAAATTACGCAATATCTGATAGGCATACCTTTCCTCCGTATGTTATGCTTAACGAAACAGGAATGGAGAACTATCATCATGCTGAAAATACATCCTCATAGCAAGCACCTTAACATTCTTACAATTACACTGACTATCCTGCTCATAGTGAGCGGATGCCGTAAGGAGGAAACAGTCCCTATGCAAATACACGAAACTACGAGTCCAATATCTGAAGAGTCCGTTTCTACAGAAGCATCCTCACCCCAGCCATCAGCTGACAGTCTGGTTGTTTCCGATCTTCCCTCCCTGAAAGAACTCTATGCAGACTATTTCCAAATGGGTGTATGCATTAATCCGGTCACAGTTTCTGACAACCAGTATAAGGAGTTGATCTGTCATGAATTTAACAGTGTTACCAACGAAAATAACCTTAAACCGGAAAATATCATCAGCAAATCGGCTACTCTTGCCGATCTGGAAGGAAACCGTGAACATATACAACTTGATTTCACCCGTGTAATACCGGAGCTTGATTTTGCTGTCCGGAATCACCTTAAGGTACGCGGACATACTCTCATCTGGCACAGCCAGACCCCGGACTGGATCTTTTATAAAAACTATGATCCATCGGGAGAGCCCGCAGACCGTGAACTGATGCTGAAACGTATGGAAAATTACATCCATGATGTATTTTCCTTTATATCCACAAACTATCCCGATCTTTTCTATGCATTCGATATTGCTAATGAATGCATTGATGATAACGGTGGTATGAGAGACTCCTTATGGCGTAAGATCATCGGGGACGACTACCTCAATTATGCATTTTCCTATGCGCGCACCTATGCCCCGGAAGAAATTCTGCTTTTTTATAATGACTATAATACTTATCAGCCAGCCAAACAGGCTGATATCATAAATCTGCTTTCCCCGGTTGCAGAAGCCGGAAATCTGGACGGAATTGGAATGCAGAGCCACCTCGATACCAACGTATCTCCTGCCAGGTTCACCTTTGCGGCACAGAAATATGCCGACGAACTCCATGTTGTGATTCACATAACTGAACTGGATATTGTCCAGCCGGATGCAGGAAATCCTGAGAAAATACAGGGACTTTATTATAAAAGATTCTTTGATGCACTGGTTGCGGCCAAAAAGAACGGAACTCCGATTGAAAGCGTCAGTGTATGGGGACTTACCGATGGCCTCTCCTGGAAATCCGATGACCATCCGTTGCTTTTCCACAGTGACCTGACTCCAAAGGATTGCTTTTATGAAATCACATCCGGTGAAGCTTATACAGGAGCGGCTTCACCGGAAATAATGGCTTCAAGCTCCCGGAATGCCTGTTCATAGCTTTCAAAGCGGATTCCATGAAATCCCAGCTTCTTTGCTGCCTCCACATTCTCTTTACGGTCATCAATAAAGACACATTCCTCTTCCTTCAGATCATATGTATCAAGAAGCGTCCGGTAAATATTAGGATCCGGCTTGATCATCTCTACATAAGCCGAAACGATCTGTCCATTTACATAGGGCATAAACGTAAACTTCTCCCTGCTGTGCAGATCATAATAGCTTGCCGGATAATTGGTCAGAAGATACGTATGATACCCTCTCTCCTGAAGTCCCTTAAGCCATCCTGCCGAATATTCAAAGACTTCCACGACCTCCCGCTTTCCATTCATCATGAAATAAGCGATGTCCTTAGCATATTCCGGTGCATCCTCCTGCATGTACCTCATTACTTCCTCTTCGTCAAAGAATCCACGATCCAGTTCCTGCCACCATTTACAATAAACCGAAGCCTTAAGAAGCGGAGCGATTTTTTCTTCCGGAATTGCAAGCTTACGCATGGCTTCTCCCGGCATAAACCGGATCAGTACACCACCAATATCAAAAACAATATTTTTAATCATGCTGTTCTCTCCATTTTCTGATCGTAATTATTCAGCTGCTTTTCATCTATAGTAACGATTCAGCCCGGCTCTACCTGTAATTCTCCCGTACTTCATCCACGCTCATATAAACCACATTATGCTCCGGTTTCACACCGCTTTTCATAAAGATATCACGGATTGTCACAAACTCATAGCCCTGACGCTTCAGCTCCGGAATCAAAGTCTTAATTGCCTCTACCGTCTGTATATTATCTGCCATATCGTGCAGCAGAATCATAAATCCGGGTCTTGCCACCTTAAGCAGACGCTCTGTTCTCTCCTTTGCACTCACCTCCGGCAGCCAGTCCTCACAGCCATAGCCACTGATAAAGGTAAGATCAATGAGATCATACATTTTCTGATCATAATCAATATAGGGCGGTCTGAAAAATTCCGGCTTCTCTCCCACAATCTTCTCAATGCGATCGGACGTTTCCCTAATTTCATCCACAATTTCCTGCTCACTCTGCTTCGGCATGGACTGGTGCGTTT
>USDI01000283.1 GCA_900553305.1 uncultured Lachnospiraceae bacterium | reverse complement strand
CGTAGAGGTGACGGAGTAAACAGCGTGGAAGAATTTGAACAGAGACTGGAAATCCCTTTGAGTGCGCAGCGAAATGTTTTCGGACAGTTTGATGCTTATCTGAAGAAGCTGGAACGGGAATTCAGGGTAGCAATTACAGACAGAAATGGAGAAGTACGGATTACCGGAGATGAACGGAATGTGAAGAAAGCCACATCGGTTTTACGGAATCTGTCGGAATTAGCAATGCGTGGAAATGAAATCGAAGAGCAGAACGTCGATTATGCAATTACAATGAGTCAGGATGAGAATGAAGACGGAGCCATTCTCGAAATGGATAAGGAATGTATCTGTCATACCATTTCAGGGAAGCCGATTAAGCCTAAAACACTGGGACAGAAGGCTTATGTGGATGCCATCCGCAACAATATGATTGTATTTGGATTGGGACCTGCCGGTACCGGTAAGACCTATCTTGCGATGGCGATGGCAATTACCGCATTCAAGAAGCAGGAAGTAGAACGGATTATTTTGACGCGTCCGGCCATTGAAGCAGGAGAGAAGTTAGGCTTCCTTCCGGGAGATCTGCAAAGCAAGGTGGATCCGTATTTAAGACCCTTGTATGATGCATTATATCAGATTATGGGAGCAGAGACGTTTCTCAAGAATATGGAAAAGGGACTGATTGAAGTAGCACCCCTTGCTTATATGCGTGGACGGACCCTGGATAATGCCTATATTATTCTGGATGAAGCCCAGAATACGACACCGGCGCAGATGAAGATGTTTTTAACACGTATCGGGTTCGGCTCGAAGGTCATTGTGACAGGTGACTCCACACAGAAGGATCTGCCGCAAAGTACCGTTTCGGGACTTGATGTGGCATCAAAGGTCTTACAAAAAATCGAAGGAATTGAATTTTGTAAACTGACAAGCCGTGATGTTGTGAGACATCCGCTTGTACAAAAGATTGTAAAGGCATATGAAAATTATGAAGCGAAAGAACAGTCCGTCGGAAAACGAAATAATCGCGGCAGAGGAAACCGAAGACAGCAGTAAAGGTGGAGAGACCTTCCAGAAAATTCTGTTATTTATGATTACGGTATTTCTTTCCACGGTGGCAGCCTATCTTTATGGCAGAAGCTGGACGGAGCTGATTGGAATTGCCGTTTTATCTGCCTGTGGTGCGGGCATGATTCTGTTCTCCATTGAAAAAAGCCGGATTTTACAGTTGTTTTTATATGATAATGAACGGAATTTATGGCGGTTTACACTGTTATACTGTATCTTCCTGCTGGCGGCGCTGCTCTGTCCGCTGCTGCCGAAGGCAGGGTGGCCGTATCTTGCTGTTTTTGTAGGATTGATGCTGTTTAGTAATGAGGTGACGGGACTTGCGGCAGGAGGCAGTCTCCTGTTGATTTCCCTGCTGTTACAGAACAATACGGATCCGGTTGTTTTTTTTGTATACTTTGTGGGCGGCATGGCCGGAATTTTATTATTTTCCACGATTGATGAAAGTTTCCGGATCTGGCTTCCCATGTTGTTATCGTTGTTAATACAGTTTGTGTTTCTCTGTATTCCGGAGGTGCTTTATCAGCAGCTTCCGTTTTACCTGCCAATGCTTCTGGTTCCGGCAGTCAATACGGTAGTCTGCCTGATTTTGCTTTTGATTATTCTGAAGTTTTTCAGCTTTACCTTTATTTATAAGACGAGAGATATCTATATGGATATTAACGATCCGGAGTGCCCGCTGCTTGTGGAATTGAAGAATGCTTCCAAACCGGAGTATTATCATACGATTCATACGGCTTACCTGTGCAGCCGGATTGCCCTGCAATTACAGATGGATGATGCGGTTGTAAAGGCGTGTGCGTATTATCATAAGATCGGGCTGTTAAAGGGAGAGAATAACTGGCAGAATGCAGAAACGATTCTTACGGAAAATGAGATTCCCTTACGTGTCAGAGCACTGTTAAAGCAGTATCTGGATCCGGAGGAACAGCTTGTAGACCGTGAGGTCATTGTATTGTTGTTTGCAGATACCATGATTTCTTAGATAGACTATCTTTTTTCGAAGGATAAGAATGTGCAGCTCGATTACCCAAAGCTGATTCAGACGATCTTTAAGCGTAAAATGGAGAGTGGAATTCTCGATCACAGTGAAATTTGCCTTGGGGATTTACAGAAGATGAAGAAAATTTTAGTGGACGAAAGGTTATATTATGACTTCTTACGTTGAAAATGAAAGTGGAATTACCTTTGATTTTGATATAGAAGAACTGGCTCTGCGCATTGAAAACCAGGTGCTTGATATGGAACAGTGTCCGTATGAGGCACAGATTAATCTGTTGGTAACGGATCTTGACGGAATACAGGAGATCAACAAAGAGTTCCGGAATCTGGATCAACCGACGGACGTGCTTTCTTTTCCTGCAATTCCTTTTACTTCGGCATCGGATTTTTCCATTGTGGAAGAACAGGAATCGGATTATTTTGATCCGGAAAGCGGTGAGCTGCTGTTAGGGGACATCATGATCTGTGCACAGAAGGTAAAGGAACAGGCAGAGAAATATAACCATTCGGAAATGCGGGAGTTTGGGTTTCTTGTTGCACACAGTATGCTTCATCTGTGTGGTTATGACCATATGGAGCCGGAAGAAGCGGCACGGATGGAAGCCAAACAACGGGAGGCACTTGATGCATTAGGCATTACCAGATAAC
>USDI01000282.1 GCA_900553305.1 uncultured Lachnospiraceae bacterium | reverse complement strand
AATGGAAGACTATCCGCCGATTCATGTCTGGGCGGATGAATTCGGTGTGGAAGAAGTGTTTAACAACTACTTTACCAACGCCATGAATCATGTCGATGGGGAGAAGATTATCGAAGTACGGGTACAGCCCACGGAGGATAAGGTGAGAGTATCTGTTTTCAATACAGGAGCACCGATTCCGGAAGACAGTATTGCACATATCTGGGAAAAGTTTTATAAAGTAGATAAGGCAAGAACCAGAGCTTATGGAGGCAGCGGAGTCGGCTTATCCATTGTGAAGGCCATTATGGATTCCATGAATCAACCGTATGGTGTGCTGAATTATGAGAATGGAGTGGAATTCTGGTTTGAGCTTGATAAAGGAAAATAGAAATGTTACTATATCCGTAATGAGGTAAAACAGATGACGAATAAAAAAATGAAACCATTTATAACAATTCTTGCAGGCGCAATGATGGTAAGTCTTTGCGGCTGTGGTAATGCGATACCATCACTTAGCGAGGAACAGGAAGCTCTGGTTGTGGAATATGCATCCACAGCCGTATTGAAGCATGATGCGAATTATCAGGGAAAGCTCATGGACCTTTCCGCACTTACGAATGAGGAAGATACGCCGGAGGAAGAAACCACACAGGCGCCGGAGGGAGATACGGGCATTCCGGAGGAGCCTGCACCAATGCAGGAGCCGCAGCAGGAAGCAGACAATGCTGTACAGGAAGAAGCACAGGCACAGGCGAATGCGGAACAGATTCTGGGTCTGCAGGATGTTTCTTTAACTTATTCCGGATATGAAGTGGATGAATTTTATCCGAAGAATGGAAATGAAATCTATTTTGTAATGAATGCAACACCGGGAAATAATCTTCTGGTTATGAAGTTTACCTTAAGAAACCTTCTGAATGAAGAGCAGGAGATTCGGATCCAGCCCGGAGCAGTTCGGGTAAAGATCGACCTGAATGGTGGAGAGAAGAATGCACTGACGACGATGCTGCTGAATGATTTGGCAACCTATCAGGGGACTTTGGGCCCGAACGAAGAGACCGAGCTTGTGGTAGTCGGAGAATACCCGGTAGAAGATCTGCAGGCAATCGATTCTTTAAGTGTGAAGCTCAAGAATGAGAGCAATGAAGTGATCCTGAATTGTGATTAGGACGAATGCTGGCATTCCTATGATAAAAGAGTGGGCTTTGAGCGTTAAATTTAGGAATAGGATTTAAGGAGAGATAACTTAGATGGAGAACGCAAAAGTATATTTCACATCCTTTAAGGCAACCGGACATGAAAATCTTTTACAGAAGCTTCATCGTCTGATGAAGACCGCCGGTTTCGAGACGATTGATTTTGCCGATAAATATGCAGCAATTAAAATCCATTTCGGGGAATATGGCAATCTTGCCTTTTTACGTCCCAATTATGCCAAAGTAGTGGCAGACTATGTGAAAGAACTCGGAGGAAAGCCTTTCTTAACCGATTGCAATACCTTATATGTAGGAAGCCGGAAGAATGCACTTGATCATCTGGAGACGGCATATGTGAATGGATTTTCTCCATATCAGACGGGCTGCCACGTGATTATCGGAGATGGATTAAAGGGAACCGATGAAACAATCGTCCCCATTGATGGAGAATATGTAAAAGAAGCCAGAATCGGTCATGCCATTATGGATGCGGATGTATTTATATCCCTGACCCATTTTAAAGGACATGAGATGGCAGGCTTTGGCGGAACATTGAAGAATATTGGTATGGGATGTGGTTCCCGTGCCGGTAAAATGGAACAGCACTGCGAAGGAAAGCCAAGTGTAAACCAGTCCGCCTGTGTGGGGTGTGGTGCATGCAGCAGAATCTGTGCGCACGGTGCACCGGTCATTGAGAATCATAAGGCAGCAATTGATCATGAGAAATGTGTAGGCTGCGGAAGATGTCTGGCAGTGTGTCCGAGGGATGCTATTGCAGCAGACTTTGCAGATTCCCTTACCATGCTGAATTATAAAATGGCAGAGTACAGTCTTGCCGTATGCAAAGACCGTCCCTGTTTCCATGTGTCCCTGATTTGTGATGTGTCACCAAACTGCGACTGCCATGCGGAGAATGATATTCCGATTATTCCCAATATCGGTATGCTGGCATCATTTGATCCGGTGGCACTTGATCAGGCCTGTGCCGATCTGTGTAATCAGGCAGCACCGATTCCGGAGAGTGTACTTGGAGAAAACATCAAAAAGCATGGGGAAGAGGAAGACCACGATCATTTCCATATGACGCATCCCGATACCGAATGGAAAACCTGTATCGCTCATGCAGTGAAGATTGGTCTTGGAACGGATCAATATGAGCTGGTTAAGATCTGACAGAAAACAGGCTGGCTGTTGGGAAATCTTTTCCTGACAGCCGTTTTATTATAAATATAAATGCCGGGAAACCTTGTAAATCAAAGCTTACAAAGCTTGTCGAAAAATATCTGAAAAAATTTCAAAATTAGTGTTGACAATCATATGGGAGGGTGATATAGTATACATCGTTGCGGGTGACACAAACGAAACGAAGCAACACAGAAGCAAGGACAGCTCGCAGAAAAACACTGCTCGCTGAGTGCTGTCGCACAACAGTCCTTTGCACAAAACATTTTATGAAAGCAAGCTTTCAAAAATGATTGCACAAAGACCTGCCTTGCTTGTACCTTGACAATCAAACAGCAATGCAACCCTGAAAATTCTAGAACAGAGTTCATGG
>USDI01000281.1 GCA_900553305.1 uncultured Lachnospiraceae bacterium | reverse complement strand
TCACGGAAAAGCAGAAGGAAACTATGGGAAAAGCCGTTTCTGACAGAACGAAAGAACCGGGAATCGTTAATTTTTCCCAGCAGCAGGAGCTGGAAGCCCTGCTGGAGGAATTTTTATACGAATCATGAAAATAAAGCAGGAATCGTACCTCCTGTTTCAGCCATTCTGTTTCCGGAATTCTTTGATTGACGATAGCACTTTTATATGGTATATCTAATAACAAGAAATGGTACTTATATCCTATTTTCAAATTACCAGAGATGGTGCTTATACTAAAAAATGTGGAAAAATGGTAAGTTAGTTGTTACTATACACATAGCTGCCGGACACGGACTGTCTGGTTTCGCAGGAATATGATTTCGGAGTAAACAGTAACACTTTGCTTACCTTGTATTGAAGGGAATTACGATATGAAAAGGGAACGGGGAATACTGATTTCCGTAGTCACAGCTGCATTGGTGATGGTGTTTTTATGTATTTTCTTTACGTCAGACCGTGCAGTTTCTGTAAAGCCGCTGAAGAAGTGCGTGCCGGATGCGGTTCATTTTGAGGAGAATGGCAGAGAGCAGTATGATTTTCTGATGGAAGCATATGGCAAGGCGCCCGGTTCAATTGTGTTTTACACAGGACATCAGAGCGTTGCTGTATATGCGGACGGAGAAGAGATTTATACACTGGAGACTTCGGACAGTATATGGGGAGATACACCGGGCTGGAGATGGTGCTTTGTCGTGCTCCCGGACGGGGTGAGCCGGGTCTGTGTACAGCTTACACCATGTTATCAGGTAGTAGCAGAGCAGGAGCAGATCTTCTATATCGGTGTAGGAAATGATATATATATGGGGCTTCTCCAGCAGTCGATGCCCGCATTCCTCATAAGTATGATTATTTGGCTTGTAGGTTTATATATTATTCTATACTGGACAGTGGTCAATAAAGGAAATCAGGTTGACGGAACACTACTGTATCTGGGTATTTTTTCTGTTTTGCTGGGATTGTGGTCCGCAAATGAGACAAACATGGCCACACTTATTTTTGTCAACCGTCAGGCAGGCTTTTATCTGTCGTATATTACCCTTATGGTAATGCCGATGCCATTTCTCCTGTTTGTGAAGAGCTTTCTGGAGATCCATGATAACCGGTGCTGGATAATCATCTTTGCGATGAACTTTGCTGTGATCATTCTGGATCATATCCTGAACATGACAGGGCTTTATGAGTTCAGGCAGAGCCTGTGGATGACACATCTGATTATTCTTCTGGTGATTGTGTACGTTCTTGTGGCTGTTATAAATAAAATGGTGAAACGGCAGCTTGACCAGAAGCTTAAGTATTTTGTGTGGGCATACATTTCTAAGTTTTATTCTCCTGTTTGGAATGGCTACAGCCAGACAAACGGTTGCAAGCCTGAAAAAGGTACGCCGGGCAGAGGAGCTTGAGCAGTTTGCCCTGAATGATACCATGACGGGAATGTATAACCGGAATGCCTATGATTATTATGTCAGAAATGAGAAGCAATTTGCCGGCTATATGCTCGTGACCTTTGATTTAAACAATCTCAAGCAGTGTAATGATCATTACGGTCACCGGGCCGGGGATGTTTATCTTGTCAATGCAGCACGTATTATCGAGGATAATTTTGATCGTTACGGTAAATGCTACCGTATCGGCGGGGATGAGTTCTGCTGCATTATTCCGGAGGGTAGTGGATGTAAGATCAGGAGCGTGCTCCGCAAGCTGCATCAGGATGTGGAGATATTAAACAATAAGAACATGGTTCCGGTCGAGGTGGGAATTGCCTGTGGCTGTGCGGTTGCCACGGCTGAGGATACCGATCTGGAAAAGGTGCGGGAACGGGCTGATGAGGAGATGTATCAGAAAAAGAGAGAAATGAAGGCGGCATATTAATGCCGCCTTCGTTCTATTCCGCTTTTTCTGTAATATTCTGCCTTGTCCTGATACATCTGCTTTTCAGCTTCCTGTAATAAAACATCCAGATCCGTGGATACCTTATCCGCCCAGACGGTGCCGATGGCCATGTTGACGGAATGCTCAAGCATCAGATTCCGTAACCGGCTTACCCGTTCCGCTAACATATCCCGGTCGATGGGGGAGCAGACTACTAATATCTCATCTCCTCCGATACGGAATACTCCGTAATCACCAAATGCTTTGGTTAAACAGGTACATGCCCTGAGAATCAGCTGGTCACCCATTTGATGTCCCACAGTATCATTTTCATGCTTCAGACCTGTAATGTCGCAATAGACGATACCGATGCTCTGCTCTTTATTGATCTGCTGAATATAGTTATTCATGGCAAACCGATTGCCAATCTGGGTAAGGGCATCCTTATAGCTTAATGCCTCGAGCCTTCTCATCAGATTTCTCCGCCTGATACAGGAGACAAGAAAGGCACCCATAATCTGCAGCATATTGAATGTATATTCCAAAAGCATGGGTGGCGGATTATCCACTCCGTAAAACGCAATGACTTTTCCCTTATCATAGATAGGAACAACGACAATGGAATGAATCCCCTGGCGTTTTAAATTCTCATACTGTAAGGGATCCGATTCCTTCATTTCTTCCAGATCCTGAATGACGATACATTTCCCCTCATTAAAACAGTGATACCAGTTTGCACAGATCTCCGGCGGCAGATTCTGTAGATTATCCTTTTCGGGCTTTATTCCGGCGGCAGCTAACAATAAGTATGTTACTTTATATGATGCTGATAGCGATA
>USDI01000280.1 GCA_900553305.1 uncultured Lachnospiraceae bacterium | reverse complement strand
GAATGCAAGTAATTTCAATGATTATATTGACAGTCTTAAGGAACAGGGAATTGAAATGGCGATCATCTTTGAAGATGTTCCCTGTGTTACTTCTGTTAAGAATGAAAATGATTATCGAATTCGTGAGATCCCTATTGGTAAGGATTTTGAGGCCGATCGCGAGATTTTGCTACAAGGATTTTATGATCAGAGTGTTTTAATAGATCATCAGGTATATTATGGATATTTTATGCCCATTATTACTGGCGAAGAGCTTGTGGGAATGGCATTTGCGGGTGAATTACAAAACGATATTACGGAAGCCTCCAGAAATATGATTTATAAATACCTGCTTACGGCACTGATGCTTGGTATTTTGTTTGCCACGTTAATTTTGATTTTCAGCCGCTATCTTACCAGTGCCTTGAAGCGTGCCGGGAAAAATGTTGATGCTCTCTCCAGAGGTATTTTGAGACAGGAGAATGAAGCAAAAAGTGGCATACGTGAAATGAATGAACTGTTAACTTCTACACAGAATATGCAGGAAAAACTGGTAACCACTATTAGCAGTGTCAAAGAGCTGTCAATTTCTTTAGCAAATGATATTGCAAATGTAACCGAATTAAGTGAAAATAGTAATCGTAAGGCAGATAAAATCTCAGTTTCCATGAATGATTTATCGGATTCTACTCTTCTTCTGGATAAAAATATTCAAAGGATTGAGGAGCAGATCATAGAAATTGAGGAAGGTGTAGCTGAAATATCGGACCGCGTTATTCGATTACAAAGCAATTCACGGAGTATGATTCAGACTAACCGCAAGGCAACGGATAGTATGAATGAAATTTATGAAGGCAGCGAACAATCTGTGAAGGCGGTTGGAGATATTGCAGAGCAAATTCGACAGACGAATTTATCGATCGGGGAGATTGATAAAGCAGTTGAACTGATTCTATCTATTACGGAACAGACAAAACTTCTGAGCATTAATGCTTCAATTGAAGCCGCCAGAGCCGGTGAAGCAGGAAGAGGATTCGGTGTTGTTGCAGAAGAAATCGGCAATCTTTCAGATCAAAGTGCCCAGGGTGCGGAAATGATTAAAAATCTGGCCAAAACGATTACAGAAAAATCTCTGGAATCTGTGCGGCTTGCAGATCAGGTTTCCGGATTGATTATAAAGGAACAGCAGACCGTTATGGATACACAGCAGAAATATGCAGAACATAGTATGGATCTTGATCGTTCCGTATCGGAGATTGAGGGTATTGCAGAAAAGACGATTCTTTTATCTGATCGTAAAGAGAAGATTGTAACAGGTATTCGGACGCTTACAGAGATAAGCAAGAAGAATGCCGGTCAGAATGCAAATGTAAATCAAAATATATCAGATATTATTTTAGAAATACAAAATGCAAACAGAAGATGTGAAAAAATGAACGTAATAGCGTATGAGTTGCAGAAATCTATATCATTTTTTCATGAATAGGTTGTAGACAAAATGAAAAAATGTGTTTTTGGTATGGTATTTTTTATAGGTGTTCTGTTATTAGGGATTAGCTGCAGTAAAAGTTTGTCACATTCAGACAGAGAAAAACAGGAGGAAATATCTGCTCTTGAAGAATGGAATGATCAGATTGTGATCGGATTTTCCCAGCTCGGAGCAGAATCAGCCTTTCGAAGTTCAAATACAACTTCTATGAAAGAAACTTTTACAGAGGATAAAGGATACCATCTGTATGTTGAGGACGGACAGCAGAAGCAGGAAAACCAGATTATGGCAATCCGTACGTTTATTCAGCAGGAGGTCGATTATATAGTCCTGGCTCCCGTTACGGAAACGGGGTGGGATACCGTGCTGCAGGAGGCAAAGGATGCCGGAATTCCTGTAATTATCATGGATCGCCGGGTGAATGTACAGGATGAATCCCTGTACACCTGCTGGGTAGGCTCAGATTTTGGTCTTGAGGGCAGGAAGATGGCAGAATGGATTCACCAGTTTACGTTGAAAAGGGAGATCCCGCCGGAGGAGGTCCGGATTGTGAATATTCAGGGAACCATCGGTGCAACTGCACAGATTGGCCGTACAAGGGGCTTATATCAGGCCGCGAAGGCATACGGATGGAATATTCTTGCTGAGGAAAGCGGTGATTTTACCCAGGCGAAGGGCAAAGAAGTCATGCAGTCCTTTCTCGAAGAATATCCGGAATTAAATGTTGTTTACTGTGAAAACGATAATGAAGCATTTGGCGCCATTGAGGCCATTAAGGAAGCCGGAAGAACGATCGGAACGGATATCCGGAATGGTGAAATTATGGTGGTTTCTTTTGATGGTGTCGATGAGAATGCATTAGCCTGTGTTGCGGATGGTGAAATTTCCTGTATTGCCGAGTGCAATCCGCTGCATGGCCCGTGGGTGGAAGAAATTATCCAGATGATGGAAATGGGAAAAACACCGCCGAAGTATACCTATGTGGATGAGGGGATGTACTCCAATGAAGAAATTGCTTCATCGATTACACTTAACGGAAGCAGTTATATGATCAGGCAGGTTAATCCGGAATTACCTGTGGAGCATGAAAACAGGCAGTAAATCATTTATGTTTATAATAAAGCATGTACAGGTTAGAATAAACAACTTGTAAGAAGAACAATACAAGTTGTATCCTTTAAGTAGAGGATAAAATTGTTTATCCACGGAGAAAATGTGGATAAAATCGGAAAATTCTACTTAAAGGAGGTTATTTTTTATGTTACAGAAAAAAGAGTACAAGTTTTGGTTTTGCACGGGCTCATCTGGTAGAGCGCCACCTTGCCAA